>DASQAE010000535.1:0-2916 GCA_035635915.1 Burkholderiaceae bacterium
AGGCCCTGCTGCCACAACCACGCCACCATCGTGTCGTGCAAGAGGCGTCCATAACCGCGCCTTTCGTACGCGGGATCGACAAACAGTGCCCAGATGTTGCCGCTGCCGGTAATACCGATGGCGAACGCCACTACGTCACCACCTGCTTCGATGACCCAGCCGCGACCGGTTATTTCGATGGCCGCCTGCACGTCGGCATCGGCGACAACCCTCGAAGTGAGCCGGTTCTCGCGCACGCCGTGGCGCACGCGCTGGATCGCAGCGATGTCAGCGCGCTGCGCCTGCCGCAGCCGACCATTGCCGCCGTCCGCAGTTGCCGTCAGTGTTGCCACGCCTGCGTGAAGTGCGCGCGTCGCGCACCGCGCATCAGCGCGTTGAAGTCCTCGCGCGAGAGCTTGATGAGTTGCTCGTGATCGCCCGCCTCGATGTATATCTCGGCGGCGGATTCAAGCGCTTGCTCCAGGATCGTCTCCATGCCCCACGCCATGCCAAGCGCCGGTACCGCGCCGGGCGAACAATCGTGAAACAACATCTTGACCCGCGCTTCGTCGCTCAGACGCAGATCGTGCCGCCCGAGCAGGCGCGCCAGCTCACCGATATGTACGCGCTGGTCCGCCGGTACCACGGCCATCACACAACCCGACTCGTCTTCGAGGATCACCGACTTGGCGAGCTGGCGCGGCGAGACGTGCGCGCAACGCGCCGTTTGCGCACTTGTCTCCGTGTGTTCGTGTTCGCAGACTTCGTAACGCGCAATACGTTCGTTCAAGTAACTGGCGAGGCGAGGCGAGATCGGCATGAGGTTCTCCGCAATACTTGCATGCGCATCTGATCGCAGCAGGATCGATTCGTTCCGGACGCGTGCCGACGTTGCCACCCGCAACCGCCCGGGCAGGAAAAGTGTGCGCTCGTCGTGAGGCCACCGCCAGTCGGGATAGCCGATATGCATCAGCCTTTTGCATGGCCGGCAGCGCGTAAGCTACGTATTCGCCCTGCCCCAAATCCCTCGGCAAACCCATGAACCTGATCGACCGCGTGGTGCAGTTTCAGACCGAAATCCAGGCGATACGGCGCGACATTCACGCGCACCCGGAGCTGCGTTTTGAGGAAAACCGGACCAGCGACGTGGTGGCACAAAAACTTGCTGGCTGGGGCATCGAGGTGCATCGCGGCATGGGGAAGACCGGCGTAGTGGGCGTGATTCGTAACGGCTCCGGCAAAAGGATGGTGGGCCTGCGTGCCGACATGGACGCGCTGCCGATACAGGAGGGCAACAAGTTTGCGCACCGCTCGACCCACGACGGCAGGATGCATGCGTGCGGGCACGACGGGCACACGGCGATGCTGCTTGGCGCCGCGCGGTGCCTTGCGGAGCTGCAAAACTTCGACGGCACGGTCGTCCTGATCTTCCAGCCCGCCGAAGAAGGAGGCGCGGGTGCGCAGCGGATGATCGACGACGGTCTGTTCGAACGATTTCCCTGCGACGCAGTATTCGGCATGCACAACTGGCCCGGCATGCCGGTCGGCAAGTTCGGCGTCGCGTATGGGCCGGCGATGGCATCGAGCAACGAGTTCCAGATCCGCGTCGACGGCCGCGGCGCACACGCGGCACTGCCGCATCTTGGCGTCGACCCGGTTTTTGTCGCGGTGCAGATCGCGCAAGGTTTGCAGGGTATCGTGACGCGGGCCAAGAAGCCGATCGACGCCGCAGTCCTTTCCATCACCCAGATCCACGGCGGGGACGCGCTCAACGTGATCCCTGAATACGCCAACCTGAGCGGAACCGTACGCACGTTCTCAGACGAGGTCACCTCGTTGATCGAAGAACGCATGCAACGTATCGCACAGCTTACGGCGGAAGCGCACGGTGCAACCGCGACGGTCAAGTTCGTCTGGAACTATCCGCCCACGGTCAATCACGCGCGGGAAGCGGACTTCGCGGCCACCGTGATGGATGAAATCGTCGGCAGCTCCAACGTCGTGCGCGAGCTCGAACCGACCATGGGCGCCGAGGACTTCGCGTTCATGCTCAAGGCCAAACCCGGCGCGTATGTGTTCATCGGCAACGGCGACGGTTCGCATCGTTCGCACGGCCACGGGCCAGGGCCGTGCATGCTGCACAACCCGAACTATGACTTCAACGATGAACTGATTCCCCTCGGTGCGACGTTCTGGGTCAGGCTGGTGGAGCGGTATCTGGGGTGAGATTCCCTCCCCCGCTAGCGGCGAGGGCTCAGGTGGGGGCGCAAACATCGCGCTCTCTAGTCGGTCGGCAGTCCCTGTACCTTGAACACTTCTTCGAGGTGCGGGCTCATCGGCAGGTTTAGGCGCGCGCCCGAGGGCAGCGGCTTGATGAACCAGCGTTCGTAGATCGCCACGATTTCGCGGCTGCCCGCCAGACGCTCGAACGCGCGCCGCACCACTTCTTCGAACTCCGCATCGTCCTTGCGCAACATCAGTGCGTAGTCGGCATAGGTGAGAAATTGGCCGACGACGCGGAAGTCGCTCGCCGCGCGTTTTTCGGCAAGCATGCCGTAAAGCTGCACTTCGTCGTTGGCAAACGCGTCCGCCTTGCCGGAGGCGAGCAGCTCGAACGATCCGTTGTGGTCGCCCGCCGTGACGAAGTTGATTGCGAGTTTTTGCCGCTCGGCGATGCGCGGAATCGTCTCGGCATGCACCGTGCCGCGCGTGAGCACCACCGTCTTGCCCCGCAGATCTTTCAGCGAGCGAATTCCGCTGCCCCGTTTGACCAGCAGCTTGGTGCCGGTGATGAACATGGTGGGCGAAAATGCGACCACCTTGCGTCGTTCGGCGTTGTTCGTGCTCGAGCCGCATTCGAGATCGACGTCACCATTTTTTACCAGTTCGAACCGATTCTCGGGCGTGACCGGCCGCATCTCGGTGCGGATGTCGCGC
>DASQAE010000536.1:0-5145 GCA_035635915.1 Burkholderiaceae bacterium
GCGGTGGCCAAACCGGCGGGCCGCCCGCCGGCGCGCCCGCCAGCGGCCGCTTCGACGCGTCCACCTCCGGTGGCCTCGGTCAGTGCCGTGCCGACGCCGCCGCCAATCGCGGCCAAGCCGCTGCCGCAGCGCTCCGTAAGCGCGCAGGATCTCGCAGCGGCAACGGAATACCTCTTGAACCGGTCAGCCGGTCGCAGTGAAGCTCCCGTCGTGGTCAACGGTAAGCGGCTGCCAACCGAGGAAGAGCTGCTGCGCATGCCGGACGCGGCGTACATGAACGAGAGCCAACTGGCTTTCTTCAAGCATCGCCTGCAGAGCATCGAACGCGAGTTACTCGCCAACGCGGACGAGACGACCGAACACCTGCGTGAAACAGTGATCGTGCCCGATCCGGCTGACCGCGCCACCATCGAGGAAGAGCACGCGCTGGAACTGCGCACGCGTGATCGCGAGCGTAAGCTGCTCAAGAAAGTGCAGTCGGCGCTCGCGCGCATCGAAGCAGGCGAGTACGGTTTTTGCGAAGAGACCGGCGATCCGATCGGCATCCCGCGCCTGCTTGCACGTCCTACCGCCACGCTTTCGCTCGAAGCGCAGCAGCGCCGCGAAATGAAGCAGAGGCTCTACGGGGACTAGAACCCGCTGGACCGCATCGCGTGACGGGCCTCCCACGGATGCGGGTCGTCCGTTGAAACAGGGAATTGGGTTGCAAAGAGTCCGCCGCTCGGTGATGGATCGATCGATATCCGTTCGCGAGCGTATAACCCCGAGGTATCCCCTATCGTGTAAGTCTTCCCGCTCGGGAGAGCGGCACAGGCGAGACGTTTCTGCGGGAAGAAATTCCGGGGTCGCGCCACCCCATCCTCGGGCTTTGACGGAGCAAAATTGTTATAGTTTTCGATCCTATTGGATGGGCGCGCTCTCGGCCGTGCCTTGCCTTCGGGCAAAGGCGTGCACACACGTCCTATCGCCCGGCTCTACGCCGGTCACTGGCACATGGCGGCTTTCGCGTCGCCTCCGGTAAAACGAGATAAGCGGGTGGTTTTTTCGTTTTTCAAGAAGGACCAGAAGGACTCGAAGGAGCGCGGATCGAAGCGCTCGGATGACGCGCGCGGATCCGGGCCGCGCCCGGTCGGACGACCGATGCCGGATCCCGCGAGCCGGGTCTCACCGGCCCGGCTGCCGTCGCAGCGCTTCGCGACCACCGAGAACGCGCTGCCCGATCGCGAACTGCATCGCTCATTGGCGATCGAGACCGCGGCGAAGATCGACAAGATCGAATCCGAGATGGCGCGGGATTTTCTGCGGCCACCCGGCAGCGCGGGCGCTGCCGCGACAACTAGGGCTACGGAGCGTGCTGCACCGGGTGAAAAGCCGGCTGCGGTCAACGGCTCTGCCGCTGCGGCGGCGGTCGAGGATCTTGATGGTTCGCATGACGACTTTCTTGGCAGCGTCAATGCGATCGAGATCAACACTTCGGGCGCGGGTTCGGTGGTCGACGAAAGCGCGATCCTGTTCGCCAATGGCCAGGAGGTCGCCGCGGAGCAGGTGCTGCGTGCGGGCATCGCCACCGACGATCTCGCACATGCAACTCAAAACGCCTGGCTGATGTTGTTCGAGCTGCTCAACCAGCGTGGCGATCGTAGTGAGTTCGAGCAACTGACCAGCCAGTTCGCGTTGCGCTTCAATGGATCGTCGCCCTCCTGGGTCGAGTACATCACGGGCGAAACGCGGGTACCGCTGCAGGGCACTGCGCAGCCTGCGCCGGCCGCTGCAACGGATGGCGCGCCGTCAGTGCGCCTGCCGGTGAGCGTCGACGCCAACGTCATCAAGACGCTCGAACAACTCAAGACGCTTGCCACATCGCACGCCACCCTGCGACTGGACGCCAGCGCAACACGCAGCGTTGACCTGGTTGGCGCCGAACTGATGCTGCGCGTGGTGACTGCATTCAAACGCTCATCGCACGAGCTCATCATTGTCGGCGCCGAACAACTGATCAACCCGCTGCGCGCGGTCGTCGAACCGGGCCGGCGCGACGCGTCCGATGCCGGATGGATGCTGCTGCTCGAGATCCTGCGCTTGCTGGGGCGTCAGCACGAATTCGAAGAGACCGGCATCCAGTACTGCATCACGTTCGAAGTGTCGCCACCGCAATGGGAGCCGCCGCCACCCAACCTGAAGGCAACTGCCGCGGTTGCATCCGTCGCCGGGCCGGTCGGAGCGGTGATCAACGAGAACCCGCTTGCCTGGCGCGGCGTGATCGAAGCCGAAGGCGAGCCCTGGTTTGGGCGCTTGGCTGCCGAAGCACGCCAGAGCAAGGAACTTCAGGTCGACGCCATGCAACTGCGTCGCATGGCGTTTTCGGCCGCATCGGCCCTCCTCACACTGCTGATGAAGCTGCAACAGAAGGGCGCCGCGATCGAATTCCGCAATGTCAACCCGCTGGTTGGAGCCCTGTTCCAGTTGCTGGGTATTACGGCCGTAGCGTCGGTGCACCTGCGCCGTTCTTGATTTGGCCCGTCCCGGCGCCATCTTTTTGCGATGGACGCTTTTCACGCTACGACGATCGTCTCGGCACGGCGCGGTGCGCGGGTGGCGATGGGTGGTGACGGCCAGGTCACCCTCGGTAACATCGTCGTAAAACAAAGCGCGCGCAAGGTGCGGCGCCTGTATCACGACCGCATCCTTTCCGGTTTCGCCGGTGCCACCGCCGACGCCTTCACGTTATTCGAGCGTTTCGAGGCCAAGCTGGAGAAGCATCAGGGCAATCTGATGCGTTCGGCCGTCGAACTCGCCAAGGACTGGCGCACGGACCGGATTCTGCGTCGCCTCGAAGCGATGCTTGCGGTAGCGGATCGCGAGACCTCGCTCATCATCACCGGCAACGGCGATGTCCTCGAGCCCGAATATGGGCTGATCGCGATCGGGTCCGGTGGTCCTTACGCACAGGCCGCCGCGCGTGCGCTGCTCGACAACACCGAACTTGCTCCCACCGACATCGTCAAAAAGGCGCTCACCATCGCGGGCGATCTTTGCATCTACACCAACCAGTCGCACACAATCGAAGCCATCGATTGACGGCGACGAAAACGTGAAGGCCGCGCGGCGCTGACCGTTGCCGGAGACGCGTGATCCAATGATGACACCCAGGGAAATCGTTCACGAGCTGAACAAGCACATCGTCGGCCAGGATCGCGCCAAACAGGCGGTGGCAGTGGCGCTGCGCAACCGCTGGCGGCGCCAGAACGTCACCGAGCCACTGCGTTCCGAAATCACGCCAAAAAACATTCTGATGATCGGGCCGACGGGAGTCGGCAAGACCGAGATCGCACGCCGACTCGCGAAACTGGCGGATGCGCCTTTCATCAAGGTCGAGGCCACCAAGTTCACCGAGGTGGGTTACGTCGGGCGCGACGTCGATTCAATCGTGCGCGACCTGGTCGATATCGCGATCAAGCAGGTGCGCGAGGTGGAAAAGCGCATGGTTCGGGCGAAGGCGGAGGATGCCGCGGAGGACCGTGTTCTCGACATCCTGATTCCACCGCCGCGCGATTTCGGCTTCAGCGATGCGCGTGCCGCCGAAGCGAGCGACACACGGCAGAAATTCCGCAAACGACTGCGCGAAGGCGAGCTCGACGACAAGGAGATCGAGATCGAAGTCGCGCAGCCGATGCCGTCGATGGAGGTGATGGCGCCGCCCGGAATGGAGGACCTGACGCAGCAGATCCAGTCCATGTTTCAGAACCTGGGGCGCGAGCGGCGCCGCCCGCGCAAGATGAAGATTCGCGAGGCGCTGAAAGTGCTGGTGGATGAAGAAGCCGCGCGCCTGGTCAACGAGGACGAGCTGAAAGCCAAGGCACTCGCAAACGTCGAGCAAAACGGAATCGTGTTCCTGGACGAACTCGACAAGATCGCCAGCCGCTCGGAGATGCAGGGCGCCGACATCTCGCGGCAGGGCGTGCAGCGCGACCTGTTGCCGTTGGTCGAAGGCACCACGGTCAACACCAAATACGGCATGGTGAAGACCGATCACATCCTGTTCATCGCTTCGGGCGCGTTTCACTTCGCCAAACCGAGCGACCTGATCCCCGAGTTGCAGGGCCGCTTCCCGATCCGCGTCGAGCTCGATTCGCTGACACCGAACGATTTCGAGCGCATCCTCACCAGTACCGACGCCTGCCTGACCAAGCAGTATCAGGCGTTGCTGGCAACCGATGATGTAGGGCTGGAGTTCACGGCGGACGGAATCGCGCGCCTGGCTCAGATTGCGTTCGCGGTGAACGAAAGGACCGAGAACATCGGTGCGCGCCGGCTATACACGGTGATGGAGAAGCTGCTGGAGCAGGTTTCCTTCGAAGCGGGCAGCGGCCGCCACGAGAAACTGGTGATCGATTCCGGCTACGTCGACTCGCGGCTGGCCGAACTTGCCAAGAACGAAGATCTGGCGCGCTACGTCCTGTAGCGCCGCTCAGTGCGCGAACTGACGCCGTAACCTGCAGCGTTACCGCTGCGAGCGTCGGTGTCGCGCGCACGTCGCGCGGCATTCCATGCCGGCAATCCATGGCGCCTGTTGCAGGGTGGTTCAAACGCACGAAATCGGACCATCATGAAGTCAGGCGTCAAGATGCCGCTGCGCGATACACTGCCCGCCGCTCGTCCCCCTCCGCCCAAACGATGGACCGCGCGCAGATTCCGCCCGAATTAAAGGCCGACATCCTCTCCGAGGCGTTGCCGTACATCCGCCGCTTTCACGGCCGCACCATCGTCATCAAATACGGCGGCAACGCAATGATCGACCAGAGATTGAAGGAGAGTTTCGCGCACGACGTCGTGCTGCTGAAGCTGGTCGGCATGAATCCGGTGGTGGTACATGGTGGCGGACCGCAGATCGATGAGGCACTGGAGCGCATCGGCAAAAAATCGACGTTCATCCAGGGCATGCGGGTCACCGATGCGGAAACGATGGAGGTCGTCGAGTGGGTGTTGGCCGGCGAAGTGCAGGGTGAACTGGTCACACTCATCAATCGTTTCGGCGGCCAGGCGGTCGGACTCACCGGCAAGGATGGCGGACTGATGCGCGCACGCAAACTGCGCATGCCGGACAAGGACGATCCGACCCGGATGCACGACATCGGGCATGTCGGC
>DASQAE010000537.1:0-5130 GCA_035635915.1 Burkholderiaceae bacterium
AGCCGTTTTTGACCGCAGGATTCTGATTGCCTGCGAGTCGGCGCAGGCCGGGCTCGATCTTGACCGTTTTCACAAACGCGGTCGACCAGTTTGGCCGCGGTCTGTGCCATTTCGCCGAGCCCCGCAGGAGGGGCGAAAGCCGCGGCGCTTGCACGAGAAGGCCACCAGTTTGTGGTTCCCGCAGTCGGCACAGCGCATCAACAGTCGGGTGCCGGCCACAAGCGGGTGCTCCCGACCGTCTGGTTCAGGCGCCCGAATAGACGGCTCGCATCCGCTGGGGGGACCCAAGACATCGTTGACCCCCGGTTCGGCTACCGGCAAGCGCATGCCGGAACACGCAGGAAAACTCGAACGCGACCGCCTACCGAGACGAAAGGAACGCGACCGGATCCGTTTCATCGAACCGCAAGGTAATCAATCGTCGGTGGTGTGGCGGACACGCCTCTGCAATTGCTGATCACTCCAATTCCACCACTTGAGCAGCGCGCGATCATGGCGCGGCTCGGAGGCGTAGTAGACCGCGCATCGGAAGACGTAGAGCACACATCGGTCCTGGTGCTCACCACGGAGCCTGCATAGCTCGCGGTACATCCGCTCGGGACTGCGACGTTTGAGATCCACGATGCGCGCGATGCCGAGATCCGCGAGGTCCGCCGCCATCCGCTGCCCAACGCCCGGAATCCGCTGCAGCTCCAGCAGGTCAGCGCCGCGGCGTTTCCGTTCGCTGGGCTGCAGCATCTTCGTCCTCTCCGCTTGCGGGGGAGGATGGGGCGCGGTGGAATCATTGTGGCTAAGCCAACGCATGCAGGCCGACCCGGTTGCCCTCGCTGTCGATGATGTGAGCAAAGAAGCCCATTGCGTCCGGCAACTCGGTCTGGCCCAGCGAGATGCGCCCGCCGGCGCGTTCCACGCGGCCAAGCGCGGCTTTGAGACTTGGCCCGGCACTCAGGTAGACCAGGTTGCCATGGGCCGCGGGCTGGTTGCCGTCTCCCGCCGTAACGCACCCGCCGACGCCCGGTGCCGCGTAGGGGAACAACGCCATTTTCTGTGGGCCCATTTCTTCGAGTTTCATTTCGACGCCGAGCACGGTCTCGTAGAACCGCGCTGCGCGCGCCAGGTCGGTCGCTGGGATCTCGAACCAGGTGATCGCATCCTTCTTTTCCATCAGGTGCTCCTTGTTGACGTGCAACGTTGCACACCAACAATCCTGCCGGGGTCGTCCTGACACCGTCGTGTCAGCAGGATCGGTGCGATCACCCGGCAGCATTGCTGCCGTCCACTCCCTTGTTAATGCAGTGTGTCGCACGGTGCGCGCCCCTGGCGTCGCCGTTGGTCATACTGCGGCTTATGCCTGACCTTCTGGAGCCGCCGACCATGAACCTCTTGCGCACCGGAAAATGGCGCCTGCTTCTCGCCCTCGGTCTGCTGGCTTCGGTCGCGGCGCGCTCGGCGCTGGCAGCGACCCTGGTCATCGGGAGCGGTTCGATGGTCGAGGGGTCGGGCAACATGATCGACGATGTGCGCGGCGTGTCGGGCTACACACGCGTTGTGGTGAGCGGTCCGGTCGAGGTCCAGCTCAAGCACACCGGGGTGGAGAAGGTGGTGGTGCACGCCGACGACAACATCGTGCCGCTCATCGAGACCCGGGTCGAAGGCGGCAAACTTTTCGTCGAAACAAAAAAAGACGTTTCGTTTCGCACCCGCAACAAACTCTCGGTGCGGGTCGAGTTCAAGCAGATCGACGCGCTGCAAGTGCGGGGCTCGGGCGACGTGCTCGCCGACGACGTCAAGGCCAGCATCTTCGAAGGGACGATCCAAGGCTCGGGCAACCTGAAGATCGGCAAGTTGGAGGCGGGCACCGTGGCGGTTTCGATCAAGGGCAGCGGCAACTTCAACGCGCGCGGCCGCGCCGAAACCGTGGGTTTCGTGATCGATGGTTCCGGCGATGTCGATGCCGAAGACCTGGAGGCGAAATCCGCCGCAGTCCGGATCTCGGGAAGCGGAGACGCTCGCGTGTACGCAACCGAGTCACTGCAGGCGCGCATCGCAGGCTCCGGCGACGTGCGCTATCGCGGCTCGCCGCAGGTCGAGAAAAAAGTTGCCGGGTCGGGCGAAGTCAAGCCACTGCGTTAGCTCCCTTGGACGGCTCGAACACGCCGGCCGCGAGAACATGGCGGAACTAGCTGATCCGCCGGTCCAGCCACTCGATCCAGTGTTCCACGCGCGTACTCGTACCGCTTTGCAGGTGCGTGATGCAGCCGACATTTGCCGAGAGAATGGCAACGGGCTGCGGCTGTTGGAGGTGCGCCAGCTTGCGGTCGCGTAGCTGGTAGGCGAGCTCGGGCTGGAGCACGGAATAGGTTCCGGCCGAACCGCAGCAAAGGTGGCTCTCGTTGAACGGCACCACTTCAGCTCCGAGCGAGCGCAGCAATCCCTCGACGGCGCCGCGAATGTTCTGCCCGTGTTGCAGCGTGCAGGGTGGGTGGAACACAACCCGCTCGCGCTCATTGCCGGGCTTGCGTTTCGCCTTGAGCGGCTCGATCAGCGGCGGTAGCAGCTCTGCAAGGTCGCGAGTCATAGCCGCGATGAGGCGTGCCTTCTCGGCGTAAGCCGTGTCGTTGCGCAGCGCGTGGTCGTACTCCTTCACCATCACCCCACAGCCGCTCGCGTTCATCACGATTGCTTCGGCGCCGCCTTCGACATGCGGCCACCACGCGTCGATATTGGCGCGCATGTTGGATGCGGCGCCGCTGTGATCGTCCAGGTGCTGGCGGATGGCCCCGCAACACCCCGCCGTGGGAGGCACGATCAACTGGATACCGAGCGCATCGAGCACACGCGCCGTGGCGGCGTTGATGTTCGGTTGCATCGCCGGCTGGACGCAGCCCGCCAGCAGCAGCATCCTGCGAGCGTGCGATCGCGCCGGCCATTCGCCTGCGTGCTGCCGCACAGGCACCTTGTTTTTCAGTACCGGCGGCAGCAGCGGTCGCACCAGTTGACCGAGTTTGAGCGCCGGTGCGAACGCGCTGCTCGTCAAACCTTCCTTGAGCGCAGTGCGGGCAAGGCGATCGCGGGCGGGCCGCTCGACCTGGCGCGCTACTTCGTGCCGCCCGATGTCGACCAGGCGGCCGTACTGCACGCCCGATGGGCATGTCGTCTCGCAGTTGCGGCAGGTGAGGCACCGATCGAGGTGCAACTGCGTGGTCGCCGTCGCCGGTTTTCCTTCGAGCACCTGCTTGATCAGGTAGATGCGACCGCGTGGTCCGTCGAGTTCGTCGCCGAGCAACTGGTACGTTGGGCACGTCGCGGTGCAGAAGCCGCAGTGCACGCACTTGCGCAGGATCGCATCGGCCTCCTTGCCGTCCGGCGTATCGCGGATCCACTCGGCGAGATTGGTTTGCATGATCTTCAGAGCTCTTCGTACATTCGCCCAGGATTGAAGATGGCTTCAGGGTCGAACTCCGCCTTCAACCGCCTGTGGATTGTCATCAACGTTGCTGGCAACGGTGCGAAAGCGCCAACGGCGCGATCTCCACCGCGAAACCGTGTCGCGTGGCCGCCGACGGCAGCAGCGCGCTCGCGTATGCGCGCGGCCTGCGTCGTCGAACACAGCCAACGCAATGCGCCGCCCCACTCGATGAATTGTTCTCCGTCCAATCGCAACGGTTCGGCGATCGATGGCACTGAGAGTCGCCATAACGGCGCGCTGACGGCGAAATACGCCTGCGTATGTTCGCGCACATCGCGCCAGAACGCGTCAGCCTGCACGGGTTCGAGCAGCTCGCCGCCAAGGCGAACACGCGCCGCGCCCACGGCCGCTTCTGCGCCGGAGAAGCGAACGCGAAGTTCGCCGCCGCACCATGCCGTGGCCGATATCGGCAGCGGCAGGCCGCTCCATTCGTTGAGGCGATCGAGCGCCCTGGCTTCGTCGAGCTGCAACCGCACCGTCGCTTCGGTTACCGGCTTGGGCAGAACCTTCAACGACACTTCGACGATCAGTCCGAGGATTCCGAGCGAGCCGGCAAGCGCGCGCGTTACGTCGTAACCGGCGACGTTCTTCATCACTGTGCCGCCGAACGAGAGCAGCCGGCCGCGCCCGTCGATCAGCTTTGCGCCGAGCACGAAGTCGCGCACGCCGCCGTAGGTTGCTCCGAACGAAGCGCGCCGCGGCCCGGCGAGACCCGCCGCCACGCAACCGCCGACGGTGGCGCCGGCGCCGAAATGCGGCGGTTCGAACGCCAGCATCTGGCCACGCGCATCGAGCGCGCTTTCGAGTTCGGCCAAGGCCGTTCCGCAACGGACCGTAACCACGAGTTCGGTCGGCTCATAGTCGACGATGCCGGTGCATGCGCGCGGGTCCAACAGGTCGCCGCGCGGCACGTTGCCGTAAAAATCCTTGGTGCCGCCGGCACGGATTCGCAGCGGCCTTTTTGCTGCCGCGGCCGCGCGCACGCGCTCGGCGAGTTCGTCGAACACGGCTTGCATCAGAAACGCGGCAGGTCGGGGAATCTGAGGTTGCCGCCGTGCACGTGCGCCTTCCCGTACTCGGCGCAACGTGCGAGCGTGGGAATCGCCTTGCCGGGATTGAGCAGGCCCGGTGGATCGAAGGCGCGTTTGACCGCAAAAAAAGCGTCGAGGGTCGCGCGGTCGAATTGTTTGCACATCTGGTTGATCTTTTCCACCCCGACGCCGTGCTCACCCGTCACCGTGCCGCCGACCTCGACCGACAGCTCGAGGATCGCGAAACCGAACGCTTCCGCTCGCGTTACCGAGTCGGCATCGTTGGCATCGAACATGATCAGCGGGTGCAGGTTGCCGTCGCCGGCGTGAAATACGTTGGCACAGCGCAGCCCATATTCGCCTTCCATGCGCTGGATCGCGCGCAACACGGCGCCGAGTTTCTTGCGCGGAATCGTGCCGTCCATGCAGTAGTAGTCGGGTGTAATCCGGCCGACCGCCGGAAACGCGGCTTTGCGTCCGGCCCAGAAGCGCAGTCGTTCGGCCTCGCTCTCGGACACTTTGAGGCGGGTTGCGCCGCTGCCCGCGAGCACGGTCTTCATGCGCACGATTTCTTCTTCGACTTCTTCCGGCGTGCCGTCGGACTCCACGAGCAGGATGGCCTGCGCAGTC
>DASQAE010000538.1:0-4155 GCA_035635915.1 Burkholderiaceae bacterium
CTCCGGCGCCGAGCACACCGGCGCCGATCAACACGCTCGCGAAGAGTTTGAGTTTCATGCAGCGCTCCGAGATCAGCGGCTTCTACGGACGCGACGCCGCTGCGTCGTGACCAGCCGGGATGAGATAGTTGAGTTGTGCCCACAGGCGCGCGATGTCCATCTCGAGACGGAGGCGCTCCATGCGGGTATCGATTTCGTTGCGCCGCGCCTCGAGCACCGACGTCAAACTGCCGGCGCCGCCGCGGTAGCCGGCAAGCGCAGCGCGAGTGCGCTCCACTGCGAGCGGAATCAGTGAGCCGTCGTAGCGCGTCACGCGCTCACGATTGCTCTGCCACTCCTGCAACATCGCGCGCACTTCGGCGACGTGTTCACGCGCAGCCTCCTCGCGCTGAGCGCGCATCTGTTCGGTCAGCGCGAGCTTGGCAGCCAGTTCGCGGTCCTGCCGGTTCTTCTGGTCCCATTGCAGCGGGATCGAGACATTGAGCGAGATCATGTTGGAGTAGCTGGGGCCACGCTGGCTATACATGAGTTCCACGCTCCAGTCCGCGCGCTTGTTGGTGCGCGCGATGTCTGCGTCGGCCCGCGCCATTTCCTCCTGCCTTGCCATAACGGCAAGCTGCGGGTGGTGCTCGAGTTGAGTTTGCAGATCGGCGGAATCGAGGCGGACGGAATCGGTGCTCGGCGGGCCTGCGAGCGCCTGGCGCGCAGCTTCGCCGACCCATCGCGCGAGTTGCGTCGTGGCAGTGGCGATCTGACGTTCGGTCTGCGCGATGCGGTCTTCGATCTGAGCCACCGAAGAACGCGCGGCAAAGACGTCCGCCTGCATGCCACGCCCCCCGCGGTATGCGGCGTCCGCCGCGTCGATCTGCAGTTTGGCTTCATCGCGCTGCACGAGCAGTACGTCGCGCATGCGCTCTTGGTAGTACCGATCGAGCCAGGCCATCGCGGTGTCGCGTTGCAGATTGGCGAGCGTCAGCGCGCGGCCGGCCACAGCGGCATCGGCTTCGCGCTCGAAACGCGTCGCGCGTGCCTTGCGCTTTTCGTCGCGCGTGAACTCCTGCATCACGCCGATCGAGCGCATGGTCATGAAGTCGCGCGTAAGACTGAATTGGTCCGCGCCGTTGACGGGCAGGTTGTTGATGCCCGCCTTCAACGTGGGATCGGGCAACTGCCCCGCCGCAACCGCCATCTCGCGCGCCCCCGATGCCGCGCTGGTGTATGCCACCAGTTGGCGTGAGCGATCCTGCGCAAGCCGCAGTGCCTGTTGCAGGCTGAGCGTCTCCTGCGCACGGACCGTGTGCAGCATTCCCGTCAGGAACAGCGCCACCGCAAAAGCACCGGCTATCTGCCGCCGACGCGGCTGCCCCCGATGCGTAGGGCGGGATGCAACGATGAACATGAAGTCTCCAGGGACGAAGCGGATAAAGGGGCATGCACGCCGACGTGTGCGCGCTTGCGCGGCCGACGACGAGCACGACCGGTGCGCCGAGCGACCCTCAGGCCGCCGGCACGCGCATCGCCTGGACGATCAGATTCGGAAGCGGCAGTGCAGGATGGTGAGCGGCGGCAGGGCCGCAGCGGGCACGGCGAGCGTTGAGGCAGGCATCAGCCGGCCCGAATCCGCTGCAACAAACGCGGGGACAACATAGAGGACGGTGAAAAGAGCAGGAGCCGGGGATGGCAACTGCGTGGAATCGAAAGTCTGCTGACCGTACTGGCAGTGCTCGGCGCACAGGTTGGCTGAAATCGGCTCCGGCGCGCGCGTCATGTCGTCGCATGGCGACGTCGCACTTTCATTCGGTTCGACAGAGATCGCGTCCGGCGCCGCGGTCCCCGCGCTGTTGTTGTCAACAGCCGCCATGTCGATGCCCCAACCTCCCGCGACATTTTTCGCAAGGATTGGACAGGCATGGGCCGCAACAGCAAATTGCGCGAAAAGCAGGACGCCGATCAGCACCCGGCAGACTGAACGACTGAAAGCCCGCGTCATCGTCATGCTTGCATCGCCTTGATGCCGCGCGCAGACGATCGCCGCGCATTCGGTTGCCTTACTCGGCTGCTTGAGCGGGACCCAGCGCGCAAAGGCGCCGTCGGAATGGCCGCCGCCTCGGGCGCCAGGGCAGCGATGATGGGACACGCCTGCGCCCGCGGCGTGCGGCTGCATGTTTCCGCAAGACCTTCGAGCGCAGCGGCAACCGATTCGAGTTGAGCGATGCGCTCGCGAATCTCGGCGACACGAAGTTTTGTCAACGTTCGCACTCGGCTTCGATTCCTCTCGCCACTGAGCGACGTCAACTCACCGATGTCATCGAGGGAGAAACCAAGTTCCTGGCCGCGTTTGATGAAGCGCAGGCGGTTGACGTCCGCCTGCGTGTATTCGCGGAACCCGCCCTCGATCCGCTCCGGTTGCGGCAACAAACCACGCCTTTGGTAGTAGCGCACCGCTTCAACGCCGACGCCTGCAGCGTCGGCGAGCTTGCGAATCGTGAAGGCGCGTGTCGGCATAGATCTCAAAGACAAAGTCGAAATGAACGCGACACCGCAGACGCAACTTGTCCGTTCATGGGTACAGACTTTAGCGTTGGCACTTATCCGTTGTCAAGTACGGAGTTCTCGTCGCCGGCTCAATAGTCGATCGGTTGTGCAATCGTTCCTCATCTCCTGGCGCAGCCGGCCGGCAAACGGCGTGCGCACGCAATTGCCAAGGGCGTACTCATCGCTTACCCAGGCTCTTGACCTTCCCTCCCTGACCGGGTTTAAAGTTCTTGCTTGATGAGAAACATTCGTACGTGGCTATTGGTCCTGCTCGCGGTGCTGCTGCCCATTCGGGGCGCAGTGGCGGCGGCGATGCTCTGCCCCGTCGCAGGCTCCGGCATGCAGAGCGAAGTGATCCTGCATGGCGAGAAAATCGGGCATCACGCCGAGCATGAGTCGATGCCGCATGACCACCATGGCGTGGGCCATCACGATCACAGCGTGGGTCATCATGAGCATGGCGGATCCGCGAACGCCTCGGACAAATGCAATTTGTGTTCTGCGTTTTGCTCGGTCACGCCCTTGGTGAGCAATCTGCCCACCAACTTCCTCGCGCCGGATGTTGCGGCCGCCTCGTTTCCTGACTTCTCGCCTCCAGCCACGAGCTTCCTGCGTGACGGCCCGGAGCGACCTCCTCAAAGTATCTGACCCGGTAAGGCCCTTGGGATAGGCCTGACAGGGCTCGTGCGTCTTTTGCACGGCAATCGGCTGATCGGCTTCGGCTCGCTCAGCGATCCAGATTCATTGCACGGAGGCAACCATCATGCGTCTGACAGTGGCGGCGGCGGTCGCGCTCGCCCTCGCGGGCTGTGCCTCGTTCTCTCCTGATGGAGGGTTCGACAAGGTCGGCGAACTCACCAAGGAACGCAACGGGCAGCCAACGCTCGTGCGCGCAGAGGCCGACAACAACATCGTTTCATCCCGCGTCGCCGAGCTTCTGAAGGAACCGCTCAGCGCCGATGGGGCCGTCGAACTCGCGTACCTCAATAACCGCGGCCTGCAGGCGAGTTTCAGCGAACTCGGCATCGCGGAGGCGGATCTGGTTCAGGCGGGTCGCCTTCGCAATCCGTCGCTGAGCTTTGGCCGTCTCAGCGGTGGCGGCATGGTCGAGATCGATCGCAGCGTGCTGTTCGACGTGTTGGGGCTTCTCACCATGCCGGCGACCAAAGCAGTGATGCAGCGCCGCTTCGAGGAGGCGCAGTACAGCGCTGCGTTCGAAGCCGTTGGCCTGGCAACGGATGTGCGCCGCGCCTACTACAACGCGGTCGCTGCGCAAGAGTTGGTGAAGTACTACCAGCAGGTCATGGACGCCGCGGACGCTTCGAGTGAACTCGCCAAACGCATGTTCGCGGCCGGCAACTTCAACAAGCTCGCCCAGATGCGCGAGCAGGCGTTCCATGCCGACGCGAGTGCGCAGCTCGCTCGCGCCAGGCACCGGGCGCTGGCGGAGCGTGAGCGGCTCATTCGCCTGCTGGGCCTAGCGGGCGAACAGTTGGCGTTCAGGCTTCCCGAGCGTATGCCCGACCTTCCGACCGAGCCGGTCGAACCGAAGGACGCCGAGCAGACCGCAATGGACAAGCGGCTCGACCTACTCATGGCAAAAAGAAACGCAGAAGCGAC
>DASQAE010000539.1:0-2899 GCA_035635915.1 Burkholderiaceae bacterium
GGCCTACTACCTTGCTGCGCGCGGCGATGATGAACGGGCGCTCAATCTCTACAAGCGCCTGCAGGAGGACGGCGGCCCGTTGGCACACGCCGCGCGCTACAACGCGGGCAACATTCATCTGCGTCAGGCGATTGCGCTCAAGAAGAGACGCGGCGAAGCCGCGTTAGGCGCCCTGATCACGCCCACCGAACTCGCGAAACAGTCCTACCGCGACGTGCTGCGCGCAGAGCCTGGCGACTGGGATGCCCGCTTTAATCTCGAACGCGCGTTGCGCCTGTTGCCGGACCAGGACGACGAGGCGTCCGGCCCCACACCAGGACGCAGTGAACGCGCCGCGACAACCATGCGCAACGTCACGCTTGGTCTGCCATGAGCGCCGCACGGCCGCTCCGAAGGCGCTCAGCTCCCCCTCGGGGGGACAGCGCGCAGCGCGAAGGGGGCAACATGAGCGCCGCCCGGCCGTTCCGAAGGCGCTCAGCTCCCCCTCGGGGGACAGCGCGCAGCGCGAAGGAAGCAACGTGAACGTGCTGCCCGCGGCGTGGCGCAAGAAGCGCGTCGCGGTGCTGCTCGCGGCGGCGGCACTGCTCGTGTTTGCGCTGCTGCTGCCGGATATCCAGCTCACGCGGCCCGTTGCCCAGGTGGTGGTGGTGCTCGACGTGAGCCAGAGCATGAACACGCAGGACTGCCGGCTCGATCACACGCTCGCCGCGGTGAGTCGACTCGCCTGCGTGAAGGATGCTTTGGCCGAGGCGCTGCGCGAGATGCCCTGCGGGGCCCAGCTCTCGTGGGGCGTCTTTACAGGCAACCAGACGTTCGTGCTCGCGGCTCCCGTCGAGGTCTGCTCGCATCGCAGTGATCTGCTCGATTCGCTCGCGCAACTCGACTGGCGCGTCAGCTGGGAAGCGGGCAGCCGGATCGGCGGCGCACTGGTTTCAGCGCTGCGGGTACTACCCCTGGTTCCGCACGAAGCCGATCAGGTGCCCGGGCTGGTCTTCATCACCGATGGGCACGAAGCGCCGCCCGTCGCGTTGCGCAATCGGCGTCACTTCGAAGACTATTTGGGCAAGGTGCAAGGTGTGATCGTCGGCGTCGGCGGCGATGCGCTCACGCCGATACCGAAGTACGACATGGACGGCAAGTACCTGGGCGAATGGGAGGCCGACGACGTGCCGCAGATGGACTTGGGCGGCCAGCGCGCATTCTCGAGTGTGCCGGGAGAAAAGATGGTGGGCGAGGAAGATGAAGTGGCAAGCGGCACCGAGCATCTTTCATCGCTGAAGGAAACCTACCTGCAACTGATTGCGGGTGAAGCGAAACTCGAATACCGCCGCCTTACGCGCCGCGCCGACATGGTGGCAGCGCTGCAGTCGCCGGTCCTGCGCCGGCCCTTGTCCATCGATACCGATTTGCGTTGGATTCCCGCAGCGGCCGCTCTGCTGCTCTTGCTGGTTGCGTGACCATCTCTTGAGCCCCGCGCTCGGCTAGCATGCGCGCTCGCCGCCGGTCGCCGCGCGGCGGCAACAGCAAGAGGATCAAACTCCTTGTTTTGTCCCGCCCCCGCTCCGTCCGCGCGTCAACTCGACGCCCTCCGCCGCAAGCGCTTCACGCCACCATCCGTTCTGCATGGCCACGAATTCAGCGTGGCGCGCAACCCCGATCGGATCGTCCGCCTCGGCGCGTGCGGCGGGATGGCACATGAGCACGTCGCCGCTTCTGACCTGCGCCAGCCACTCGCGCAGCCGCCGTCGATGATCCGTCTCGACCCGCGCGAAATCGTAGAAGCCGAGCAAACGCTCGTTGCACGACAGGCCAAAGGCACGGCAGCGTGCGGCCATCTGTTTCGCACCGAGGCCGGAAACGACCTGGGCCTTCAACCCGGCGCCCATGCCAGCGGCGCGACTCACGCGCACCCATGGCAGGCGCGCGCCATAACGCGCCAGCAAGGCGGAGAGCAGAACGTCGCGCACGCGCGGCAACTGATGCACGTGGCGATGGCCATCGACGTAGTCCGGAACGGCGCCCACGGCGTCCTCGAAGCGCTGCAACTGTTCGTCGATCAGAGAGCGCAACCGGTTCCGATCGAGCATGCCCGCATAACTGGCAAGAAGAAGTCCCACATGGCCACCGGCCGGTCGCACGAACTCGGTGAGATCCAGGTGAACACCCACGTCCGCCTGCGCGCGGATGTCGCGCTCGAGCCGGCGCGCGGCTTGGGGCCAACGTGGACTGGCCGCCAGACACGAGGTCGCGGTGATGTGCCCGGCGGCGATCAGGCTCAGGATGCCGTCATCAACCGCCTCGTTCTGCGCAAAGTCGTCGGCCGCAACGATCAGCTTTTTCATCGGTGCAAGGCTACCGTGCCCGCGCGCCGCTGCAACGCCACCCGCCCATGTTCGAACGATTCTCGACCCTGATTCAATCTCCACGCAGGTTCGCGCTGCTCGCAGCAGCGTGGCTGCTCGCGTTTGCCTGGATCCGTCCGCTCACGGTGCCGGATGAAGGCCGTTACACCGATATCGCGCGCTGGATGGTGTTGACCGGCGACTGGCTGATCCCGCGGATAAATGGCCTGCCCTTCATTCAGAAACCGCCACTTTATTTCTGGCTCGAAGCGATCGGCATCGAGCTCGCCGGAACCAGCCTGCTCGTCGCGCGCTGGGTTTCGCTGGCCGCAGCGTTTGTGACCATCTACGCCGTGTACCGCTTCGTGCGTGCACGCTTCGACGAAAACGCGGCGCGTTGGGCGGCGATCGTCCTGCTCACCAGCCCGTATTTTTTTGCCGTCGCCCAGTTCGCGAGTCTCGACATGCTGGTCAGCGCGTGCATCACCTGCACCATCCTGCTGGCCATCGCCGCCGCCGAAGCGCCGGCGGATCGCGCTCTGCGCCTATGGCTGGCC
>DASQAE010000540.1:0-2705 GCA_035635915.1 Burkholderiaceae bacterium
TCGCCATCGGGATTTCGAACATGAAACGGTCGCGCGCCGCGGCCGCGAGTTCGAACGTTTCTTCCTTCTCGACCCGGTTGCGATCGGCAAACACCGTGAGGTGCGGCAGGCGCACCTCGCGATGGAACGCGGTGACGGAACGCTCCGCCATCGCGCGCAACAACAGTGCCTGCACTTGAGGCCGCGCGCGGCTTACCTCGTTGAAGAAGAACACCGCCAGGCTTTCGCCGTTGCGTGCGAGTGGACCCGGCTCGACGTGCGGCGTGCCGTCGGTGGCGACGTAGGCGTGATAAAGCAGATCGCCGGGCATCATGTCGACGGTGCCTTCGACGCGTTCATAGGCACCGCCGATCGCACGCGCGAACGCGCGCAGCAGCGTGGTCTTGCCGATACCGACGTCGCCCTCCAGCAGCACATGGCCGCGCGCGAATACAGCGAGGGTGATCAACCGCACCGCGCGCGCAACGCCGACCGCTGCGTTGCCGACCTCGCCCTCCATCTTGAGGGCGAGGTCGCGCCAGGTGTCCAGTGAAGAGTCGCGATTCATCAGGTTGACGCCTGCGGCCGCCAGGTGCGAGCCCTGGCCTACGGACCCGTAACGATCACCCCCTCGGCCACAAAATCGTCGATTTCGGCGTCACTGTAACCGCATTCGCGCAAAACCTCGCGGGTGTGCTGGCCGAGCAGTGGCGCAGGCAGGGTATTGCCGCCGGGTGTGGCGGAAAAATGCAACGGATTACCCAGCGCGCGGGTAACGCCGGCCTGCGGGTGATCGAGTTCGAGCACCATGCCGCGCGCCCGCGTCTGCGGATGCTCGATCGCTTCGGCGATCGAATGAACCGGACCGGCCGGCACGCCGGCGGCATCGAACGCTTGCATCCACTCTGCGCGCGTGCGCGTGCCAAGCACCGCGTTGATCTGAGTAGCGAGTTGGTCGCGGTTGCGCATGCGATCGGAATTGGCCAGAAAGCGCGCATCGGACTTCCATTCGGGATGTCCGAGCACATCGGCGATGCGCTCCCAGTTGGCCTGGTTGGCGCCGCCGATGTTCAGCCACCCGTCAGCTGCCTGAAAGGCCTGGTACGGCGCCGTAAGCGCGTGCGCTGAGCCGAGCGCTTGCGGCGACGTGCCGGTGGCGAAGTAGATGGCTGCTTGCCAGTACGTCTGTTGCAACGCTGCTTCCATCAGGGACGTGTCGACCACCTGACCCTGGCCCGTACGCATCTTGTGCGCGTATGCCGCGCAGACACCGACGACCGCAAGAATGCCGGCGTTGATGTCGGCCACCGAGTTGCCGGTTTTTGCAGGAGGACCGCCGGGTTCGCCTGTGATTGCCATCAGGCCGGAGAAACCTTGCGCGATGAGATCGAAGCCCGCCTTGTCGGCATACGGTCCGGTGCGGCCATAACCCGACACCGCGCAGTAGATGAGACCGGGATTGGCGCCCGCGAGCACGTCGTAGCCGAGGCCGAGTTTCTCCAACGTGCCGCGTCGATAGTTCTCGGTCAGCACGTCGGCATCCTTGACCAGGCGCAGCAGGATGTCGCGGCCGCGCGCGTGTTTGAGGTTCAGTGCGATGCCGCGTTTGCCACGATTGAGCATCATGAACGGCGCGGAAACGCCGTTTATCACCGGGTCGCGATAGTCACGCGCATCGTCCCCGCCGGGCAGTTTTTCGACCTTGATCACGTCGGCGCCCAGGTCGGCCAACATCATTCCCGCCGTCGGACCGGCCATGATCTGCGCCAGCTCGAGCACCCGCATGCCAGCCAGCGGTCCGTTGGCGGCGCTCATCTTCCAACGAAACCGGGTTTGCGCTTGGCGAGAAAGGCCGCGTATCCGATACGAAAATCTTCGCTGTCGAAGCAGTCGAAACACTCGTCGTACTCGGCTTCGGTAAGCGGGCGTGCGTCGGTGAGGCGACGCGCAAACTTCTTGTGCCAACGCGCGACCAGCGGCGCGCCGTCGGCGATCCGCTGCGCGCTGGCGCGCGCTTCCGCGCTCACTTCATGATCCGGCACTACGCGCGTGACCAGGCCCTTTTCCCTTGCTTCGGCGGCATCGAAGATGCGCCCTTCGAGCAGGATCTCGAGTGCGATGCTCGATCCGACCAGCCGCACCAGCGGCGCCATTTCCGGGTAGGCCATCACCAGCCCAAGATTCTTGATCGGTGCACCGAAGCGGCTTGAAGTGCCGCAGATGCGCAAGTCGCACAGTGCGGCGATTTCCAGGCCGCCGCCGACGCAGATGCCGTGGATTTCTGCCACCAGCGGATGGCGGCAGGACTCGAAGGCGCGTGCGGTGGCGTGCATCACTCGACCATAACTGCGCGCCTGCTCCTTGTTGCTGCGCTCGGTGGCGAATTCACTGATGTCATTGCCGGGCGAAAACGCCTTCTCACCTGCGCCGCGGACGACGATGCAACGCAGCGTGTCGTCGGCCGACAGCTGCTGGATCGTGTCGCCAAGCACCTGCCACATCGAGCGCGTGAGCGCGTTCAGCTTCTCGGGTCGATTGAGCGTGACGGTGGTTATTGCGCCGTCGCGCTCGACAAGAACGATCTCCGACACCGGTCAATCCGCCCTGACGTTGAGTTCCTTAACCAGGCGTTGGTACTTCGCCAGCTCCGTCTTGACGAAAGCACCGAATTCTTCCGGGGTCTGTGCGCCGCCGAATTGGACGCCCTGGGCCTCGAGCTTGGGTCG
>DASQAE010000541.1:0-3579 GCA_035635915.1 Burkholderiaceae bacterium
CGGTCGCTGTGGTTGACGACACAACCTGGAACGCGCGCACAAGCTTTCTACGAGACCGCCGGCTGGCAACGCGCCGGAGTTACGCAGCACGGCGAGATCCGGTTCGAACTGCACGCGCCTGCGTAGAATCGATCCGACCCCCGTTTGTGTGATCAGACATGAATGCTCCGAACGAAGCAGCCGTGCGCACCGGTGCTGAGCCAACACCCGAAGCGCTGCGCCTCATCGACAGCCTGCTCGGTTTTCCGACCGTCAGCCGCGACTCGAACCTGGCTTTGATCGAATTCGCACGCGACCACCTGGTCAAGCTCGGCGCCAAACCGCGGCTCGTGTACGAGTCGAGCGGCCGGAAGGCGAACCTTTTTTGCTCGCTCGGCGACGAAGGCGCGATGAAATCCGGTGGGCTGGTGTTATCCGGCCACACCGACACGGTGCCTGTCGACGGGCAGGATTGGAATACCGATCCATTCAAGGCCACGCATGCGGACGGCCGCATCTACGCGCGCGGCAGCGCAGACATGAAGGGTTTCATCGCGACTGCGCTGGCGTGGGCACCGCGGTTCCTTGACGCGCAGGCGCGCACGCCGATTCACCTGTCGCTCACCTTCGATGAAGAGACCACGTTTCTCGGCGTGAAGACGTTGCTGGCGGACCTCGAGGAACGCGGGATCAAGCCGGCCGCCTGCATCATCGGTGAACCCACTGACATGCAGGTGATCGTCGCGCACAAGGGCAAGCGCGACTGGTGTTGCCGCGTGCGCGGGCGCGAGGCCCATTCATCGCTGACGCCGACCGGTGTCAACGCGATCGAGTTTGCAGCGCAGATCATCGGGTTCATTCGCGGCCTGGCGGAACGCCAGGCAAGAGATGAAAAACGCGATGCGCGTTTTTCGGTGCCGTACAGCACGTTGCAAACCGGCGTGATCCGCGGCGGCATCGCAGTCAACGTGGTGCCGCGCGATTGCGAATTCGACTTCGAAATGCGCAACATCCCGGCTACGTCGCAGGATGCCCTGTCGGACGAGATCATCGCGTTCACCGAACGAGAAGTGCTGCCGAAGATGCGGGCGGTGGCTGCTGATAGTGTCGTCACGTTCCAGCGCGGCATGAGCCTGCCCGCTTTCGGTATCGCGGTTGCCGCGGCGCTGGTTGAGTGGGCCCAGGACCTGGCCGAAACGCGCCATCTTGGTCCGGGCGCGGTCGGTTTCGCCACCGAGGCGAGCATGTTCATGCAGGCGGGCATTCCCACCGTCGTGCTCGGTCCTGGATCGATCGAACAGGCGCACAAGCCGAACGAGTACCTCACGTACGCGCAGGTTGCGGCGTGCGAACAGTTGTTCGAACGGTTGGTGGCGCAGCCGCTGCCCGATCTTCGGCGCTGACAGCGCACCGCGAGCAAGCGACCTCTACTTCTTCACCACCGGATCCTTCACGTCGGACCCATACACCCACGCAAATCCTCCGGGTCCGAGGTCGTTCAACTCGTGATAAACGGGCAGCCCGTTGTTCTTGCCGATCCAGATCGTCATCGGGTTGAACTTCGCGGGTAAAAGCGGGTTGTCGAACTTGATTTTCTCGGTCGCCTGACCACGGTAGGTATCGCCGCCTGCTGCATCGCACGTCACCTTGCCGTCTTGTTTCGCCTTGCGCAGCGCAGCCAGCACCGGATTGACGCCATTGGTCTGATGCGCTTCGAACACGTTACCCGCGAGCGTTCCGTCGTACATCACCTTGCCGATGCGCACCGTCATCGGTTTTCCGGTGAGGGGTTGATCGCGGCTATCGATGTCGTACTGCGCGACGCGCTCCTGCTTGTCCGCCTTGTCGAATGCCTCGAAAAGTCGGTCGCAATTGGCGCGCGCCGTCTGTCCTAACGAGCCGCATGCTGCGGCAATCATGAGGCTGTGAACCGCACGTTGCATGACTGGTTTCTCCTTCGTGATGGTGTTGCGCATCGCACTACGGCCCGCGCATCTCTTTCAACTTATCCTCGATCGCCGCCAGGCTGCGCTGGTATCGATCCTCAGCGCGTCGCAACTCGGCTCATCCACGAGCGCATCGACGCGCGCGTCCTGGTCGATGGGCGGCGCCCACGCCCTCACGTTATGAATCGAGATCACCGGTGGCTCCTTTGCATCGATGCTCCGGGCGTCCCTCCCTCGCGCCGCGGGGGAGGGTAAGTTGCGACGGGAACCATCTAGCGCCGCGGCTTGGCGATGTCCTGGAGCGAGTTTTTCGGCGGCAGTGGTTGCGGATTCAGGCCGATTGCAACAAGCGGGTTGTCCACCTGCGCCGGACTTGTGGACTGCGGCCTGATCGCCTTCCTGTTCAGCGCTCGCTGCAACTCCTTGTCGATGTCCCGTACCGGGAGGTTGGGCAACTGCGGAGCCTCGGGACCCTCGAACCCGCCGCTCGCCATCATCAACCCGCGCGGTGGGAGCGGATTTGGTTCCGGTTTCAAACCGAGGAGCGGATCGCCCACGTCCGACGCACTTGCAAGCGCGCGCGGCGGCAGCGGTTGCGGGTTCAAAGCGACCGCGGCGAGCGGGTCATTGATCTGCGATGCAAGGGCAAGCGCGCGCGGCGGCAGCGGCTGCGGGTTCAAAGCGACCGCGGCGAGCGGGTCATTGATCTGCGATGAAGTTATGGGTGGGGGGTCGGGTCTGAAGCGCAGGCTGAGAGCGATGGCCGGCTCGCCGAGGCTTGCAAACGCGTTCGCGTTGACGGCGCCACTTCCCGAGGTTGCTGCCGCGGCGGCAATCGCACTTTCCTGTTGCGCGCTTCCCACCTCACTGGCGCGCTGCTCCTTGAGGCTTTTCGCGATGTCCTCCTTGGTCGGCAGGCGCACGGTCGGTACCTGCTCGTATGGAGGCGCATAGACCGGCGGTTCGTTGCCTTCAGCGGATTCGAGCTGCGGTGCCCTTTCTTCCGCCTGCGCGAGGGAAACCGTAACGTTGTGCATCTGGACCATTGCCGACTCCTTCCTGCAAGAGAGTGACGCGAATCCGCCGGAGGATTCGAACGCTAGGGTTCGGCACGCCGCGCGGGACCAAATTCCGCCTTTCGATGAGGACCTACGGGGCAGCCGCGCAAAACCGGCCAGATGTGCCGAACATTCACGACGCGTTGCGTGGCGCGCGGCGAATGCCGCGTTCTAGTTCGAAATGCGGCGCGCGAGAGCGAGCAGCGGCTGGCGAAACTGGTCGCTCACGTCGCCCTGCGCCGAAAGCGCGGCGCGCGCACGCGCGACGTTGTCGCGCGCGCGTGCGGTCTCGCCGGATGCAAGTTGAGCGTCGGCTAGTGCCAGGTGCGCCTCGGCGAGCCACGGGCTGCTGGGATGGCTGAGTTCGCGCCGCAGCGCCAGCGCGCGTTCTGCGTACGCGCGGGCGTTTGTGGCGTCGCCGCTTGCGAGTTGTGCGTGTGCGAGTTGAACCGACGCTTCCGCTTCGAGCGCGGGAAACTGGCCTCGAGCAGGTGACGTGATGATCTGCTCTTGCGCACCGCGCGCAAGCGCCAGCGCGCGTGCCGCATCACCGGCTTGAAGGTGGGCACGAGAGAGCAGGATGTCGCGCTCGACCT
>DASQAE010000542.1:0-2688 GCA_035635915.1 Burkholderiaceae bacterium
CTTCCACAGGCGCCACTGCTGACGATGCTGCCGTTGCTTGGTCATCAGCGCGAACCACGCCCGATCAGTTGGGAAGAACAGCGCAGGCTGCTGCCGGCACTACCGGCGCACCTGGCGAGGATGGCGCTCTTCATGCTGAACACGGGCGTGCGAGATAACGTCATCGTCAATCTGCGCTGGCAGTGGGAACTGAGGGTGAAGCTGGAGGACGAGAGCGTGAGCGTTTTCGAAGTGCCGCGACGGTATGTCAAGGGACGTAAATCCTTGGGTTACGTCGTGTGCAATTCGGTCGCGCGCAGCATTCTCGACAGCGTTCGGGGACAGCACGCGGAATTCGTGTTCGTGTGGCGCCGGGAGCGGATCAAGAACATCGATCAGGAGCCGCTCATGCCGTATCAACCGGTGCAGCAGATGAACAACACGGCATGGCACAACGCACGAACGAAAGCGGGCCTCTGCGACTTGCATGTGCATGACCTGCGGCACACGGTGGGCATGCGACTGCGCGAAGCCGGCGTGGCCGAGTCGACCATCGCAGAGGTGCTGTGGCACAGGCGCGCGGGAATGACAGCGCACTACTCCGCGGCTCAGGTTCGTGAGTTGCGGCAAGCGCTCGAGTTGATCCGTGATGATTCCGGTCGCATGAATGCATCACTGCGGATGTTGTCGCACGAAGCGAGACAATTCGAGCAGTTGCAGCTCGCGAAGGAAGAAGAAAAGAACGTCCGTGCGAAAAAAAGTCCCTTCAAGTCCCTTCAGCCAAAAAGAAGGGCTTGAAGCACGTGTGCCCAAGCCCTCGATTTGCAAATGTAATTTGGCGCGCCCGGCAGGATTCGAACCCACGACCCCTTGGTTCGTAGCCAAGTACTCTATCCAACTGAGCTACGGGCGCGCGCGGCCGCGAAGTTTACCCGAAGTCGCCGTTTTAGCAGCAGCGCGGCCCTCTCGCGGAATATCTGCGGTCTATCGCCTGCGCGAAGAACTCGCGCTGCGTGAGCACCGCCGCGCCCGGGTGGCGCACCGCCATGTGCGCGAGATATCCCTCGTAATCCGGAATCCCGAACACTTGCAGATACGCCTTGCGCAGCGCACGTGCGCGCTCGAGGAGCCGCAATCGTCTTGCGGCGCGCGCGTCGCTCAAATCGCTCACGCTCCTGCTCCCTTTGGCTCAGCCAGGTACGGTATCTCGATTGCAGTCGGTTGCACCGCCTTCAGCGCCTGCATTCCAATCTTGATCGCATACACGCACATCGCCAGCACCAGCACCACAAACACGCCGCACACCACCGCATCCAGATAATTGTTGAATGCCACCCGCTGCATCTCTTCGATCGATTTAGCCGGTGCGAGGACGGTTCCCTGCGCGGCCGCATTGCTGAAACGCTCCGCCAGCGCGACGAAGCCGACTTTCGGATCGCTGCTGAAGATCTTCTGCAACCCGGCGGTGAGCGTGGTGACGAGCAGCCACGCCGTAGGCACCAGCGTCACCCACACATAACGCTCGCGCTTCATCTTCACCAGCACCGTCGTGCAGAGGAGCAACGCAATACCGGCCAGCATCTGGTTGCCGACACCGAACAGCTGCCACAACGTGTTGATGCCACCGAGCGGATCGACCACGCCCTGGTACAGGAAGTAGCCCCACAGTGCCACGCACAGCACGGTCGCCAGCACGTTGGCCGGCAGGTATTCGGTGTTGCCGAGCGGCTTGTAAACGTGGCCGAGCATGTCCTGGATCATGAAGCGCCCGACCCGCGTCCCTGCGTCCACGGCGGTGAGGATGAAGAGCGCTTCAAACAGGATGGCGAAGTGGTACCAGAATGCCTCCATCGTCTTGCCGCCGAGCGCCTGCGCCAGGATCTGCGCCATGCCAACCGCCAGCGTCGGCGCGCCGCCGGCGCGCGAGAGGATGGTGGTCTCGCCGATGTCCTTCGCGGTCTGAGTGATCATCTCCGGGGTGATGGCGAAGCCCCAGCTCGAGATCACCTTGGACGCGTTTTCTGCCGTAGTGCCGATCACCGCTGCCGGCGCATTCATCGCGAAGTAGACCCCGGGATCGAGCACGCACGCCGCGGTCAGCGCCATGATCGCGACGAATGACTCGGCCAGCATGCCGCCGAAGCCGATAAAACGCGCATGCGATTCTTTCTCCAGCATCTTCGGCGTGGTGCCTGAAGAGATCAGCGCGTGAAATCCCGATACCGAGCCGCAGGCGATGGTGATGAACAGGAACGGGAACAACGAGCCGGAGAACACCGGCCCGCTGCCGTCGATGAAGCGCGAGACCGCCGGCATCGCAAGGCTCGGCGCGACGAAGTAGATGCCGAGCGCAAGCGCCACCACCGTGCCGATCTTCAGGAACGTGCTCAGGTAGTCGCGTGGCGCAAGCATCAGCCACACCGGCAGGCTGGCGGCGACGGCGCCGTAGATGATGAGACCCCACGCGAGTTGGGTCCCGGTCAGCGTAAAGATGGCGCTCAACGTGGGATCTTCTGCAACCGTGCGGCCATAGACGATCGAGGCGAGCAGCAGCACGACCCCGATCACCGACGCCTCGCCGACGCGCCCGGGGCGGATCACGCGCATGTAGATGCCCATCAAGAGCGCGATCGGGATCGTCGCTGCGATCGTGAACAAACCCCAGGGACTGGCGGTCAACGCCTTGACCACCACCAGGCTCAAGACCGC
>DASQAE010000543.1:0-2328 GCA_035635915.1 Burkholderiaceae bacterium
ATTTTTCAGCACACCGGGCACCGACCGGTTGTATTCAGGCGTGACGAACAAATACGCATCGGCCTTGCGCAGGCGCTCGCGAAACGCGGCCCACGGCGCGGGCACGTTTGTTTCCAGGTCGGCGTTGTAGTGCGGCAGCACGCTGATATCGAGCAGCGTCAACACGAGCGACTTCGGCGCAAGCGGCTGCAGTGCGTTGGCGATCTTGCGGTTGAAGGATTCCTTGCGCAGGCTGCCGACGAGCACCACGACCTCACGAGTAGCCATCTTCGACTCCCTTTATGTATCGACCAGCCTGAAGCGTAACGCCGGCGATGAGCGGTGCCTTGCGCGGACCTTACCCCAGCAGCACCACTTGCCCGACTGTGCGCCGCGACTCGAGATCGTCGTGCGCCGTGGCCGCGGCAGAAAGAGCGTAACGCGAGATCTGCGGCTGCAACGTGCCGGCGCGCAGCGCATCGAACACTCGTGTAGACATTTCGCGCAACTGCCGCGGTGCTGCGGTGTAGTGAAAAATGACCGGCCGCGAGAACGTTGCCGACTTGTGCGCCAACCACTCCGGATCGATCGGCTGCCAAGCACCTGCCGCCTGGCCAACGCTGATCCAGTGTCCGGTCAGCGCCAGTGCCTTCATGTTCTCTTCGCGCGCCGCGCCGCCCAGGCCGTCGACGATGAGGTCGGCACCCTTGCCCGCGCTCGCGCGCAGCACGCGCTCGGCGAAACGCCCGTCGCTGTTGATGACCACGTGGTCGCAATACGCGCGCGCCACGCGTGCTTTCTCTTCCGAGCCGACGCTGCCGATGACCATCGCACCAAGCGCACGCGCCCACTGGGCAACCAGCATGCCGAGACCGCCGGCCGCGGCGTGAACCAGCACCGTCTCGCCGGCAGCGAGACGATGCAGGCGGAACAGCACGTACTCGGCGGTCATGCCCTTGAGCATCAGTGCTGCCGCCTGCTCTTCCGTCACATGCTCCGGCAGGCGCAGCACCTGCTCCGCGTTCATGGTTCGCATCGAGGCGTAGGCGCCGGCGGGCGGACATGCGTAAGCGACCCGATCGCCCGCAAGAATGTGCGTCACTTCCGGCCCGACGTCGATGACGGTGCCGGCCGCTTCGAATCCCGGCACACCGCCGACCTCCACCAGGCCTGGGTAGAGCCCGGTGCGCACGTAGACGTCGATGTAGTTGACGCCGATCGCAGTCTGGCGGATGCGGACTTCGCCTGCGGCCGGCGCTGCAGCCGAGGCGGCAACCATCTTCAACTGATCGGCGTTGCCGCGTCCACCGAGCACGATCGCTTGCGCTTCAAGCGGATCGTTGCGCAGCGCCGGCGCGCGTCGGGTTGGCGTCGTGTCGGCGCGCGGCCGGCCGCGCAAGTAGTCGCGCAAAGCGGCGAAGCCGGCTTCGTAAACGCCGTTGCCGACCGAATCGGCGAGCTCGCGTTCGCGCCCGGGTGGAGTTGCAAAGGTGGATTGCCAGTGCCAGAACGTGCGCCGGCCGTCGGTGACCGGTTTTAAGCGCACGGTTGCCACGTAACGCTGCAACGGAATGGTCGAGTCGAGAATGCAGTAGGTGGAGACGTAGTTGCGATCGTCGAGCGTCAGCAGCTGTTCGCGCAGCGCGTTGCCGTCCTTGAGCGTGAAGTTGCGCACGCAGCCTACCTGGTCGGCAGACTGACCGTCTTCGATTTCGCTCGTAGCAATGATCGGATGCCAGTAGAGATGGCTGTTGAAGTCGCGCAGCACATCCCAGACGCGTTCGATCGGCGCGTCGATGACGGTGGAGCGGGTGACGCGTTGGAGGCTCATTGCGGATGATCGAGCACCGCGCGCCGACCTTCACCGCCGGCCGGCGAAATGCGTCTTCAGCGCGTCGAACCCGCCCTGGAACACGCCCTGCCCGATCGTTTGCGACAACTCCCGCTCGCGCGCCGGATCGCAATCGAACTCGGCGCTCCATTCGGCGAACGTGCGGTTACCGTCCGTGATCGGTGTGAGCTTGAGCGTGGCGACGTAGTTCTCGACGCCCATCGGCGATTCCAGGATCGCGTACGCGCATTCGTAGTCGTAGTCGGACAGCGTCAGCAGGCGTTCCCGGATCGTGCCGCCGTCGCGCGTACGAAAGTTGCGCACGCAGCCGATCCGATCGGACGGCAGATTCTGCTCAATACGCGAATCGGCGATCAACGGATTCCAGTTGGGCATTCCGTTGAAATCGCGGATGCGCTGCCACACGGCATCGGCCGGCGCATCGATGACGGTGGAGGTATAAACCTTGATCATTGGTGCAAGCAACGTCTTTCGTCATTCGTCCCGTTTCCCGGACG
>DASQAE010000544.1:0-3353 GCA_035635915.1 Burkholderiaceae bacterium
CCGCGGCGCCGGCGAGTGCGCCGGACGCGACCGGCACGGGGCGCCGCTTTGTGGTGTCGGCCTAGACGCGAGATTCGCCCGGAGACCACTTCATGGCCCCGCCGGACGACGGACGACAATTCGCCAAGCACGCCGCGCCTGGCTCCCCGGCGTTGATCCAGTGTTATGAGGCGATCGCCGACACCAGCCGATCGATGCTCATGGCCGCCCACACGGACGATTGGGACGAGCTGGTCCGGCTCGAAGAACGCTGCGCCGAACAGATCGAGCACCTGAAGAAGGTCGCGCGCACGCGGCCGCTCGGCAAGGCCGAGCAGCGCCGGCGCATCGAACTGCTGCGTGCGATCCTCGCCAACGATGCAGAAGTGCGCAGGCGCGCCGAGCCCTGGTTGCAGCAGCTCGAGCGCATGATCGAACCCGCACGCGGCGCGCGGCGCGCCTGAGCCACGAACATGGACCTCGGAACCATTGCAGCCGCGGTCCTGCGCCCCGGCGCGCCGGTCGGACTGCGCGATGAACGGATCGCCGTTTCCTTGCGCCTGATTGGATCGCTCCTCGGCGGGCGCGCGCGGCTTTCTGAAATCAGTCCCGATCTCGCACGCGAAGTAAGCGCCGCGGCTGCCGATGCCCAGGCGACCTTGATCCTGCCTGCCGGCCCGGGGCCGGCCCGCATCGAACTTGGCGGCCGTCAATTCGTGTTGCCGACCGCGCTGCGTGATGCGCTGGTCGCGTTGCTGAGCGGCGCCGCCGGGCAAAACGCCCCACGCTCCGCCGCTCCCACGTCTGCTGCGTCAGCGGCCGCTGCGAACACGCAAATGCGCCTGCCGACGCAGGCACTGGTGCTGGTCGCTTCAGCCGGGAATTCGGCTGCCGATGCCGCCGCTGCCAATGCACTCGCGTCATCGGGCGCGCTGCGCAGTGCGCGCAACGAAGCGGTCAAGACGCCCGCGCAAGCAACAACGTTCGAAGCGCCCGTGCTCGATCCGCGCGAACCGGCTTCGACCGCCGCGCGCCTGGCCGCGCGTGTCGCAGGAAGCGGCGTCTTTTTCGAGGCGCACGTCGCGCAGTGGATGCGCGGCGATCGCAGCACTGAAGCCGTGCACAGCGAAGCGCAACAACTCGCGCGCGCCGCGATCGCCGATCCGGCACGAGCGGAGACGCGCACTGCGTTACAGCTCGATGCGCTGCATCGGGACACGATTTCCCTGTCCGGCCCCGCGTGGCTGGGACAACCGATGCTGCTCGAACTGGGGCGCGATCCGCAGGTTCTGCCGGACGGCGCCAACGGTGCAAGCGAGAACGCGCAACCGGTCTTCGTCGCGCGCTTGCATCTGGACCTGCCGCGCCTCGGATCCGTGGAGATCCGGCTGCGCCTGGCAGGTGAATCGATTGCAGCCACGGTTGCAAGCAGCAGCGCAACGGGATCGATGGCAGAGCTCGAGCGTGCGTTGCCGGACTTCGCCTCGGCATTGGCCGCGCGCGGATTGCGGCCCGTGCTCTTGCAGGCGCTCGCGTCAGCCGAGGAGATGGTGTGATGGACGACCGCTCGCCGCGCCGTCACGCCGCTGCCCTTGCGTACAACAGCGAGGACGCGCGTCGCTCGCGCGCGCCAAAGGTGACGGCTAGTGGCCAAGGGCTGGTCGCCGATGAAATCATTGAACGGGCACGGGCGGCCGGGGTGCCGATTCACGCATCACGCGAATTGTCCGCACTGCTCACCCAAGTCGACCTCGATCAGCACATTCCACCGGCGCTGTACGTTGCCGTGGCGGAAGTACTGGCCTGGGTCTATCGGCTCGAAGGGCGCGCAGCGCCCCGGCCACAGCGCAACTGAAGGAAGACCCGATGGGCATGACGTCGCCATTTCCCGAACCGGAATCGCCCGAGCTGGAGCGTTTTGCGGTCTACTCGAAAGTGGAGATCGCCGCGACGCTGCACAACCTCGCGGTGGAGGGCGTGCTGCTTACCGCCTACTTCGACAGTGACCCGGGTTTTCTCGTCACTGTCGTGCTCGACGTCAACGCCGATTTCGAGGAGGTGATCTTCGACAGCGGGGTCGACCCGATCGCGCAAAAGCGCCTGCTCGCTTCCAAGCACATCGTGTTCGTCGGATTCCTGGAGCACATCAAGGTGCAGTTCGTCGCGCGCCTGGCGGAGACGGCCCAGCATGACAACCGGCCGGCGTTTCGCATCCGCCTGCCGGAGGCGCTATTGCGTCTGCAACGCCGCGATTTTTTCCGCGTGCGGCCGCCGATGTCGAAGCCGGCCAAGTGCCTGGTTCCATACGGCGTGGACAGCAAGCAGTACGAGTCGCTGCGCGTTCTCGACCTTTCGGTCGGCGGCATGGCGGTGATGACCTATCCGGAGAAGTTCGATCTTCCGCTCGCGCAGGCGATCGAAAACTGTTACCTCGATCTGCCCGGCGTTGGTTCCGTCAGCGTGAGCTTGATGGTGCGTCACATCGATCCGGTGGCCAAGGATGAAAAGGCGCGGCGTTGCGGCTGCGAGTTCGTCGACATGCCATCCGCGTCGCGGGTGATGTTGCAGCGGTACATCAACCAGATCGACGCGGAGAACCGCAAGGTCGCGGGCATCAAACGCGTGGCGTAACCGCGACGCACCGGATTGCACGAACAATCCGCGGAATCCGTGGCAATCCGTGCCGCGATCCTTTCGCGCTGCCAATTGGTGCGCGAATCGGCGCGATATCCGGGGTTGCGCCCAAAGCCTGCTGCCTAAGATCGTCTCGCCAGTGCGGCGACCCTTCCGGGTGATAGACCGTGCACGGCGGGGGTAATGATGATTCCACGTGTGGCGCACGTCATCTGGGTCGGTGGCGCGGCGATGCCCGAAAAGGAAACGGCTTGTCTCGAACGCAATCGAGACATCCTTTCCGCCTACGACCTGTTGCTCTGGGGCGATGACGATATCGGTCCGTTGACCGAAGGGCTGCCCGAGGTCGCGAAGTTCATCGATTTCGCCCGCGCCCAGCGCAAATGGGCCTTCATCGCCGATGCGATGAAGATGCTCATCCTGTCGCGCTTCGGCGGCTGGGTGCTGGATGCCGACAACGAATTCCTGCAGGCACCCGATGCCTTCGGGCGTTTTCATTGGGTGTCGGGATTCGAGAACTGGAACGGACTGCAGAGCCCGATCACCGCCGTGATGGGCGCGGCACCGGATCACAAGTTCTCCAAGCTCCTGCTTTCCGCATACATCAAGTCGCCGGCGCCCGAGCTGTGTTCGATGCCGAACACGCGCTGGATTTCCAGCGTGCTCTACAACCACGGCATGAACCGCGACAACCGGCGCCAGTACATCGAGGCGCTCGACGTAGAAATTTTTCCCGACTA
>DASQAE010000545.1:0-5850 GCA_035635915.1 Burkholderiaceae bacterium
GGACGCAAGGCTGCATAAACCGAATCTCGAGTTCTATTTGCCGCGCAGGCAAGTGTTCATGCCGCTGGAGTTCAGCGCCGCAGCCTACCGTTTTGGTCATTCGATGGTGCGCCCGGGTTATCGGCTGAGCGAAACCGTGCGCCCATTGTCGATCTTTGGTCCCAATCCAAACCAGTCGCTGACCGGTTTCCGCGAATTTCCTGCCAACTGGGCGATCGACTGGAACCTGTTCATCGACCTGCAGCCGCGCGACCCGGACGACACGACGCGCACGCAACTTGCGTATCGCATCGACACGTCGCTGGTCAATCCGCTCGGCAACCTGCCTGCGTCGATTGCGAACGGGGTGTTTAGCTTAGCCGCGCGCAACCTGCTGCGTGGTTGGCGCTTGCGCTTGCCGAGTGGGCAAGCGGTCGCGCGCGCGATGGGGCTCAGGCCGCTTGCCGATTCCGAAGTCCGCATCGGCAAGTTCACGGGCGCTCCGGGCGACATCGTCACGACGATCGACCGGGTGGCCGACGGCGCTTTCAGGGACAACTGCCCGTTGTGGACCTACATCCTCGCGGAGACGGTCGAGTCCGGCATGGCGTTGCGCACCACCACCGGTGTGAAGCACATCAAGACGCGCAAACTCGGCCCGGTGGGCGGTCGCATCGTGGCCGAGACGATCGTCGGCATCCTGCTGCAGGACAGCTCGTCCTTGCTTGCGCTCGATCCGCTCTGGTCGCCCAGCCTCGCCGTCAAAGGCAGGTTCGGGTTGCGCGAACTGATCGCCACCGCATTGTCCTGACCCTTCGCAAGACCGCGCGCCGCCGCGCGGGCGGTAAGCTTGTGCCCGGCCCTGCGCGCAACAGGCGCGGCCGCGTCAAGGAGGGCCGATGGGCAAGGGACGTCTCGAGGCGTTCAGCGACGGCGTGATCGCGATCATCATCACGATCATGGTGCTGGAGTTGAAGGTTCCGCACGGCGACAGCCTCGAAACGCTGTTGCCGCTGCTGCCCGTGTTCCTGAGCTACGTGCTGAGTTTTGTTTATGTCGGCATCTACTGGAACAACCACCATCACATGCTGCACGCGTGCGCGAAGGTCACGGGTGCGATGCTCTGGGCCAACCTTCATCTGCTGTTCTGGCTGTCGCTGTTTCCGTTCGCCACCGGCTGGATGGGCGAGAACCACTTCGCCCCCATGCCAACCGCGATCTATGGCGTCGTGTTGCTGATGGCCGCGATCGCCTACTACGTGCTCGAGCTGGCGATCATCCGTGCCCATGGGCCGAACTCGGTCCTGAAGCAAGCCGTCGGCCGCGACTGGAAGGGCAAGATCTCGCCGCTGCTGTACATCATCGCGATTGCGGCCACCCTATGGTCGGCGTGGATTGCCGAGCTGATCTACGTGTCGGTGGCGTTGGTGTGGCTGATTCCCGATCGGCGGATCGAAAATGTCCTGTTGCGCAAGGAGGCCTGACCGATGCTGTTTACCGAAACGCTGAGAGCGCGCCGTATCGGCGAGTGCAATAAATGACGACCACGGCCTGGCGGTGAACGACGGCGACACCGGGGGCAGGCGCTTCCCGTTTCTCGATCACATCGGCCTGGTGGTGCGCGAACACGAACCCGGGTCGAGTGTCTGTGCGCTGACGGTCGCGCCGTTTCACTTCAACTCATCCGGCCTGGTGCACGGCGCGGTTATTTTTGCGCTGGCCGACACCGGCATGGGCGCGGCGTTGATCGGCACGCTCGAAGACGGCGAGACCTGTGCCACGGTCGAGTTGCAGATCAATTATTTTCGTCCGGTGCAGGGTGGCGAGCTCACCTGCACGACACAGCTGGTCAACCGCGGCCGGACGCTCGCCAACCTGGAATCGAGCATCTATGTCGGCGAAAGCCTGGTCGCACGCGCGACGGGCAACTTCGCCATCTTCCGGCGCGACGCACGCGCCGCTGCGGCTGGAAATTCGTAACCCGCGAGCCCCGCATGACGACCAACGAAACCCCATACGACGGTGGCTGTGCTTGTCGTTTCGTCCGTTATCGGATGAACACCAAACCCTTGTTCGTGCACTGCTGCCATTGCCGCTGGTGCCAGCGCGAAACGGGCGCGTCGTTTGCACTCAACGCGATGATCGAGGCCGATCGAGTCGAGCTTTTGCGTGGTGAAGTCGACGTGGTCGATACACCGTCCGCAAGCGGCAACGGGCAACGGATCGCGCGCTGCCCGCGCTGCCGGATCGCGGTCTGGAGCAACTATGGAGGCGGCGGCGATCTGGTCCGATTCGTCCGCGTAGGCACGCTGGACGAGCCCGATCGCCTGCGGCCGGACATCCATATCTTCACGATGTCCAAGCAACCCTGGGTGGTGTTGCCGCCGGAAATCCCGGCCGTGCACGAGTACTACAAGTCGTCGGAGATGTGGCCGCCGGAGAGCCTCGAGCGGCGCGCCAAGCTGTTTCCAAGCCAACCGAAGCAGTAACGGTGCAGGCGCGTTCCGTCCTGTTGTTGCTCGTGCCAGCATCACTCGTGGCTTGCGTGGTCGTGCCGCGCACGACCGAGACATACGACGAGGACTGCGGCATCCAGGCCAGGCAGATGACACTCGAGGTGCAGCAGGTTGGAGTTCTTGTCGGCTGCCGCGACCGGGCCTGCAGTGCGCTGCTGGTCACGCTCGGTGTGGTGACCGTGGCGAGCGCGGTCGTCTCGGGCAGCATCGTCGTCGCCGGCGACGTGGTCTACTGGTTCGAAAAACGTGGCCGGTGTTTCGCGCAGGACACGCAGTGACGATCGCACTTGAGGTACGCGCCGCGCACGCGGGCGACGTGATGGCGCTGCACCTGCTGCTGTCGAGTGCTTTTGCCGAATATGAAGGCAAGCTCGATCCACCGTCCGGTGCCCACGATGAAACCCCGGATTCGATGCGCGCAAGCTCGGTGAAGGAGGCGCGTTTATCTGCGGCGAGTGCGACGCGCCCATCGGATGTGTCTTTTACGCGCCGAAAAACGATCACTTGTAATGCGGGTTACACGCGGCCGACGTTCGTGGAGACGAAAAAGCGCCTGTGATAAAGATCCAACTACTCTAGAAAGAGGACCATGCTCGAACTTCGCCCCACCTGTGAACATTGCAACAAGGCACTGCCGCCGGCTTCGCTGGAGGCGCGCATCTGCACCTACGAGTGCACGTTCTGCGCGACTTGCGTCGATGAAGTTCTCGGCAACGTGTGCCCAAATTGCGGCGGCAATTTCGTGCCGCGTCCGATCCGGCCAACGCGCAATTGGAAGGGCGACAACTATCTCGGCAAGGACCCGGCAAGCACCAAGGTCAAACATCGACCGGTCGATCCGGCGGCGCACGCGCGGTTCGCGCAGCCGATCCGATCGATCCCGCCGGCGCAGCGCTGACCTGGAAGGAGCCACGATGGATCTGGGATTGAGGGACAAACGAGCGCTGGTGACCGGCTCGACCGCCGGGATCGGGCTTGCGACCGCGCTGGGTCTGGCGGCCGAGGGCGCGCGGGTTTTCGTCAACGGACGCACGCAAGCGCGTGTGGCCCGCGCGATCGAAACCATCAAGGCCAAGATGCCTGGTGCCAACGTCGACGGTTTGGCCGCCGATCTCGGCACGCGCGCGGGGTGCGACGCGTTGATCGCGCGCCTGCCCGAACTCGATGTGCTGGTCAACAACGTGGGCATCTTCGAGCCGAAGCCTTTCGAGCAGATCAGCGACGAAGACTGGCTGCGCTTTTTCGAGACCAACGTGCTGAGCGGCGTGCGCCTCGCGCGCCACTACGTAGCCGGCATGCGGGCGCGCAACTGGGGCCGTATCGTGTTCGTATCGAGCGAATCGGGGTTGCAGATCCCCGCCGAGATGGTTCATTACGGCATGACCAAGACGGCGCAACTCGCAGTGGCGCGTGGTCTGGCCGAGTCCCTTGCCGGCACCGGTGTCACGGTGAACAGCGTGTTGCCCGGTCCCACGTCTTCCGAAGGCGTGGGCGCATTCGTCGCCCGGATGGCGGCGGCGCGTGGTGTCGACGCCGCCACCGTGGAGCGCGAGTTCTTCGCCACAGCGCGCCCGTCATCGATCCTGAAGCGGTTTACGTCAACCGAAGAGGTGGCGGCGATGATTGTCTATGCATGCAGCGCGACGGCCTCGGCAACCACCGGTGCGGCGCTACGGGTAGACGGCGGCGTGGTGCGTTCGATCGCGTGAACATCTGTTTCTTAAGCGGCGCAAAGCGCTCGCTTCCACGTGCACCCCATCGCGTGAATATTCACATCGGAGTACGCAGAGGCGTCCGAGAACGCGGCAGGCGCAACTCTGAGTGAGTCGGGTTCCAAGATCATCGCTGGCGATCCGCGAATATCGGATCAACTGGAACCAGCGCAATTGCGCTGGGTCACAAACAGAGCAAATGTGAGTGGCAGGCTGCATACCGCAATCGCGGTGCGTGCAAATCCTCCCTCGTTTTCAAGCGCGAGAATCGATTGCCCGACCCGAGCCGTCTTGCGGCGCCGCGCGCCGCACAACGTGTTTGTGTCGAAGGATGCCACGATGTTGCGGGACGAATTGCGCTGGATCAAGGAAGTCGCGCCGCACCGGCTCGCGATCAGCCCGCACCCGCGCGGCGGACAGTGGCTGGCCGGGGATATCAGCGCGTGGCGCACCGCCGGCGTCGACTCGGTGATCTCGTTGATCGATGGCGCGGAAGAGCGCGATCTCGAACTCGACCAGGAAGCGATCTTGTGCCGCGCCTGCGGCATCGAGTTCGTTTCGTTCCCGATCAAGGATCGGGGTGTCCCAACCTCTCCCGACGCCACAGCGTCGCTGGTCGACTGGGTCATCTCGGATCTGCGCCGTGGCCTGGGTGTTGCGATTCACTGCCGCCTCGGCATCGGCCGATCGGGATTGATCGCGGCCTGCGTGCTGCAGGGCCTTGGCCATGCGCATGACACGGTGTTTCCCATCCTCAGCCGGGCGCGCGGGCTGCACGTTCCGGACACGGAAGCGCAGGCGGAGTGGGTGCGGCGCTTCGCGGCCGCGGCCACACCAACAAGCGTTCGATCGTAATTGGGGCCTGCCCGGTCACCCGCGTTGCTGCGCGACGCCGCGGTAGAGTGTCAGGTTTGTGCTCGAGCGTCGCCATGGCCAGTTACCTCCATTCCCGTGTCCGCCCGCTGCTGATCTTCGCGGCTGCCTTGATTGCGGCCGCCTGCGCGACGACGCAGGCACCGCCTTCGACCGCGCCCGCTACTAGTTCACCGAGCCCATCGAGCCCGCCGCCGCCGGCCGGGCAGGCTGCGCCTGCGAACTGGGAGCCACCCTTTTGGGATCGCGCGATGCGAGAAGCGCAGGAGGCGCGTGAGCACGGCGACCGCGTCACCGCCGAGCGCGCGTGCGCGCGCGGCATCCTTTATGTGCAGGCGCAGGTCATCAAGGTTCTTTATGGCTACGCCGAGGTGCTCGACCGGCAGAACTACGGCAACGGCATCAACGTGCGCAGCAAGGCGCAGAAGCTGGAGCAGGCGCGCGACGAGCAGATGCAAACACGCAAGTCGGGCGGCAACACGTATCTCGGCTTCGACCCGGCAGCCGAGCTGAAGGCGTATGCCGATCTGCTCGCCAGTGCAAAACGCAACAGCGATTCCCTGGTCGTCGAGGCGCTGTCGTCCGCGTATCGCTACGTACAGGAGGCGAACCTGCGCCGTACACTGCTCCAGCGCGAGGGCAGGGATCCGACCGGGGAGTGCTGAAATAGTGGCGGAGAGGGTTTGATGGCTCGTATTGAAGAACGTCTGCAGGAACTTGGGCTAACGCTGCCGCCAGCGGTGAAAGTGTCGGGCGGACTGGTACTGCCA
>DASQAE010000546.1:0-1762 GCA_035635915.1 Burkholderiaceae bacterium
GTCAGCAACTCCGGATCGCCCGGACCGGCTCCAACGAGACAAACCTTCCCGCTCATCGCGCGACCTCCATTGCCGCCAGGTGCAACAAGCAAGCGCGTTGGCGCTCGATCGCTACCGGCAGCGCCAGCTGGCCACTGAGCACGCGCTCGCAGAAGCGCGCCGTCGCGTCCGCGTCGGTTGCAAGCGGGAACTCGGTGCGCTCGCGTGCGGTATCGAACACCGTCGCAGGCAACTCGGCGGCTTCGCCGTCCAGCCACGCGAGCAGCGGGTGCGCCTCGGCCTCCCAAGCGATTGGATCACCTTCCGTGCCACGCACGAGCAGTGCCGACAAGCGCAGCAGCTGCGCTGCCTGTGCAAACGACTGTCGATACGGCGCGTGGGTGTAGTTGGCCACCACAAGAGCACGCCCGTTGACGGGCACCAGCAACTTGATCAACGAGTGCGCAGTGTTGCGAAAGCCGAGCTCGGCGCGGCGGGCCAGAACACGTGCCAGCGGCGGTGCCAAACGTTCCACGGGCAGCCAGGCAAAACCTCGCTGCGTCAGCATGCCGGTGGCCGCTTGCCCGGATTCGGCGGCGCGTTCACCGAGCGCCTCCAGCACGGCGGTTGTGTTGATGCCGCGCCGCGCATCGTGCGTCACCATCAAGACCGGCACTTCGGAACGTGCAAGCGCGAATGCGAGCAGCGGCGCAAGGATCGGTTGTTTGCGCGCGGTGCCCAGACAGTGCAGGACCACCACTGCCTTGCCAGGCGGGGCATCGACGCAGGCGCTTTCCTCCAGCGTGACCCGCGCGAACGCAGCCAGCATGGCAGCGCTCTCGCCGTGCACGCGCAGTCCCATCAGAAGCGCCGCTTCCTGCGCCGGCGTGAACTGATTCGCGAGCATCCCGTTCCACAGGCGCGTCGAGTCGTCGTGGTCGAGCAGGCCGTGTTCGCCCTCGCGCGCATTGCGGCCGAGGCGCTTGATCACCCGCGCGTAGAACTCGGCAGTTTCGACGGATCCGCTCATGACGTCGCGCGGCATGCTACGCCTCCACCGGCGCAAACAGCTCGCGCAGCGAGCGCTGCGAACAATCGGTGCCCTGATCGATCAGGCGGCGATAGATACTCCACGCACGCACGTCGGCACGCGTACGCCCCTCGAGCAACGCCGCAACGAGGTGTCCGCCGACCACGCACACGGTGCGCCCGCGGCCGGCCTTTGCGTCACGCAGCGTGGGCGCATCCGGTGCGACGCCAAACACTGTGCGCGCCGCTTCGACCAGCTCGGCCCGCGGTGACGTATTTGCCACCAGCAAAGCGATGCCGGCGCGCGATCCGTCACGGCCGAAGCGGACGATGGATGCATACGAGCACGCTTGCGCGTGTTGGCGCAGGGTTTGCAACACGGTGCCAATCCGATCTGCCGGTGCGCAGCCGACGAACGCGGCATGCCAGGCCAGTTCGGCACGCACGATCCGCGCTGCCGCGTGCTTCAACTCCGGCTGCAATGACAACGGATCCAACGCTCCCACGGTAAGTGCATTGATGCCGGTCGGCGAGGCCGGCAGCCAGCGCGCGCCGAAGTGCATCGGCACGCTCGCTACGCCACGGGCGATGGTTTCATTGGCGTGCACAGGAAGAATGACTCGACCGCGCGCCGTGGCAAGCTCGACCAGGTCGTCATCGTCGACCCGCAGCCCGGCGAGCGTCGCTGGGGCCAGCTCGATCGCAGCCGGCGGCATCTCTAAGGTCGCGACTTCACCGCTGCGCGAGGCTCCAT
>DASQAE010000547.1:0-4894 GCA_035635915.1 Burkholderiaceae bacterium
GCGCGGCCGGACGTACCAACCGCCCAAACTCGTCCTCTACTCGCGCCGTTATCCCACCGCCTGCGGAACGGGCAGCGCGGCCGCAGGGCCGTTTTACTGCCCGTCGGATCAAAAGGTCTACCTCGACACTTCGTTCTTCGCCCTGCTGCAGCGACGCTTCGGCGCGCCGGGAGATTTCGCGCAGGCTTACGTGATCGCGCACGAGGTCGGGCACCACGTACAGAACCAGCTCGGAATCATGGCGCGCACGCAAGAGTTGCGCGGGCGCATGTCGGAGCGCCAATACAACCAGGTCTCGGTGCGGGTGGAACTCCAGGCCGATTGTTTCGCCGGCATCTGGGGCTACCACGCGCAGCGTTCGCGCCACATCGTCGAATCCGGTGACCTCGAAGAAGCGTTGCGCGCGGCCACCGCGATCGGCGATGACACGCTGCAGAAACAAAGCCAGGGTCAGGTGGTTCCAGAGTCGTTCACCCACGGCACCTCGGAACAGCGCGTGCGGTGGTTCAGGCGCGGTTTCGAGTCCGGCCGGATCGACGACTGCAACACATTCGAGTCCAAGGCGCTGTAAGCACACCCCTCGACATGCGCGCCGCAAGGCGCGCCGGTGCTTAGGGCAACTGGATCTTGCCTCCGGGCACGCCGCCGGGCCCGAAACCTCCGCCCATGCCGCCACCTGCGCCCTGTGGAATCACCAATCCCGAAGCCGCCTGGCGGCGCAGATCCTGTAGCTCCTTGACCGTGCGCTCGACGGCGACCTGCGCGGTGGGCCCGTATTTTGAAACCGCCTCGGCGAGCGTCACTGCTTCGATCTCGAACGTGACCGGCAGCGGACCCATCGAGGTCATGATCTGCGCTTCACCGACGTAAATCGGCTTGCGGCCGACGTCGGGCTGGCCATCAGCGCCGACAGGTTCCAGCGCGCGAATCGTGCCGACCTTGCGGTCCGTGTAAACCTCTTCGCGCCAGAGCGCGGTGGCATCCATCTGCGTGTCGCGGGGATCAGGTCGTTCAGCCATGGCGCACGTCCATCCAGGTTTGTCTCTGGTTGCAGGATACCGTGTCAAAGGGCCGGACGCAGTGCCTCGCCGGGGACCGGGACCCGCACCACGGTCGAACACGATCGAGCGCAGCCTATTATCGGAGGCCGCGATTTACCGCACGGATTCGGAGCATGCATGACCTTTTTCGAATGGCTGGCGCACGTCTGCGGCGAGCTTGGTTGGGCCGTTCTGCGGGCACACGACCTGCTCGACGACACGTGGTGGTCGGATCGATTCGCGCGCGGGCTTACGCCCCATGAGGCCGTGGCTGAAGCGCGCCGTGCAGGCTTCGTCTGAGCGACGGCAAACAACGTGCCGGAACTGCCCGACGTCGAGGTCTATGTCGAGAAGGTCGCGGCGCTGCTTCGCGGCCAGACCCTGACCAAGCTCGTACTCCTCAATCCGTTTCTCCTGCGAACGGTCGATCCGCCACCGGACGTTTTCGCCGGCAAGCGGCTGCTCGGCACACGGCGCATCGGCAAGCGCGTCGTGCTGGAGTTCGAAGGCGAGTTATTCGCCGTGCTGCATCTGATGATCGCGGGAAGATTGCGGTGGCTGGCGCGCGGCAAGAAGGCACCCGGACGCATCGCTCAGGCGACCTTCGAATTCGAAAACGGAACCCTCGTGCTCACGGAAGCGGGAAGCAAGCGGCGCGCGTCATTGCACCTTGTGCGTGGGGCAAACGCCGTTGCAGCGTTCGATCCGGGCGGGATCGAGTTGCAGCAGGCAACGCTGGAACAATTCCGGCAGCGTTTGACGCAGGAGAATCACACGCTCAAGCGCGCGCTCACCGATCCACATTCGTTCGCGGGCATCGGCAACGCCTATTCCGACGAGATCCTGTTTCGAGCAAAACTCTCGCCGCTTGCGCTGACGCGCAATCTCACCGAGGAGGAGATCGCGCGGCTCTTTGCGGCGTGTCGGGCAGTGCTGGCCGAGTGGACCGAACGCTTGCGCGAACAGGCCGGCACGGCGATGCCCGAGAACGTCACCGCCTTCAGGCCGGAAATGGCCGTGCACGGCAAGTACGGCCAACCGTGCCCGGTGTGCGGCAGTCCGGTGCAGCGCATCGTCTACGCGGAGAACGAAACCAACTATTGCGCGCGTTGCCAGACCGGTGGCCGGCTGCTGGCCGACCGTTCATTGTCGCGCCTGCTGCATGCAAGCTGGCCCAAGTCGATCGACGAGTTGGGATAAGAAGAAACGCGCAGCGGTTCAGGCGCTCGGCAACGTCACCCGGAACACGCTGCCGCCGCCTTCGCGCGGCAGGCACTGCACGCTGCCGCCGTGCTGGTGCACGATGCTGCGCACGAGGGCGAGGCCAAGGCCGACGCCGCCCGCCGTTTCCGCCGCGCCTTGCGCGCGGTAGAACGGCTCGAAGATTCGCTCCCGCTCCGCCTCCGGCACACCCGGGCCGCGATCGCTCACCGCCAGCACGGCGCTGCGATCGCCGCGCGTGAGGGCGACTTCGATCGGCGCTGCGCTGCCGTAGCGGCGCGCATTGTCCAGCAGGTTGCGCACCAGCCGGCGCAGCAGGCGTGCATCACCCGCAAGCACAACGGCGTCGCCGCTGAATTCGGCTCCGGCGCGAACGCTTTCCTCGACCACGATCGCGGTCAGATCAAGGCTTTCGAACCGGTCTCTTAACGCTTGCGCATCCGGAGCAAGCGCGTCGAGCCGGCTCATCAACAAGATCTCGTCGATCAGCGCGTCCAGTTCGGCGATGTCGCGCGCGATCTCTTGCGCGATCTCGGGCCGGTTGCCCGTGTGCATCAGTTCGATCCCCATGCGCACGCGCGCCAGCGGCGAGCGCAGTTCATGCGATGCGTTCGCAAGCAGGCCACGATGCGCCTGCACGAGTTGCTCGATGCGCGCTGCCGCGTCGTTGAAGCTGATCGCAAGCCTTGCGACCTCGTCACGCCCTTCAACCGCGACCCGCGCCGTCAGGTCGCCGCCGCCCAGGCGCTCGACGCTGCGCTGCAGTCGTTCAAGTCGGCGCGTCAGACGGCGCACGATCGGATAGGTGCCCGCCGCGACCGCAAGCGCCAGCAACGCGAGTCCAGGCCAGGGTCCGACGGGTCGATGCAGCGAACGCATCGAGCGCCGAACGACCAGCCAGCGTCCATCGCTCAGTTTTAACGCGTATGCAGGCAAACGCGGGCGATCGGCGGCCTCGGTGCCTTCGGCCGCGCGCGCGTGCCAACCGACCCAATGACTGTCTTCCTCGTCCAGTCGCGGCGGCGGAACCGCGCGGCCGGCGCGCGCGATCAGGCGACCGCTCGCATCGAATAACGCGTAGTCGGCGTCGTTGCGGCTGCGCGCACGCTCGAGCGCCTGCTGCGCCAGCGCCGCCGGGGCATCGTTTGCAGGCAGTTCGGCGATGAGCCCGCTTGCGATCGTGGCAGTGCCCGATCCGGCCTGGGTCGGGTCGAACAGCACGCGCCAGGCCGCGACCGCAACGACCGCGACCACCACGATCGCGGCGATCGTGGCCAGCCAGATGCGCAACCACAGCCGGTGCGCCCAGCCGGTCATCGAAAACTCACGCTTCCTGTGTGCGAGCGAAGACGTAACCGGCGCCGCGCACGGTGACGATGCGTTTCGGCGCGCGTGGATCGTCCTCGATCGCGGCGCGGATGCGCGCGATGTGGACGTCGATCGAGCGGTCGAAGGCCGGATCGCTGGCTGCGCCGTGCATCACGTCGAGAATCTGTTCGCGCGACAGAACACGACCGGCGCGCTCGGCGAGCAGCACCAGCAGGTCGAACTGGTGCGAGGTCAACGCTCGCGCGGCGCCGGCAACCCGCACCGTGCGCGCGCCGCGGTCGATCTCCAGCGTGCCGAAACGCATCACATCGGCGCCGTTGCGATGCTCGCCTCGGCGACGCAGGACCGCCCGGATCCGCGCCAGCAGTTCGCGCGGCTCGAACGGTTTGGGCAGGTAGTCGTCCGCACCGATCTCGAGGCCGACCACCCGATCGAGCGGATCACCTTTGGCGGTCAGCATCACGATCGGCAGGTCCGCGTTCTCGCCCCCCTGGGCGCGAATGCGGCGGCACAACTCCAGCCCGTCGCCGTCGGGAAGCATGAGATCGAGCAGGACCAGTTCGAACTTGCCCGGCTCACGAGCAAGCAGCGCGAGTCCAGCGGCGGCCGTGCCGGCACTTTGCACGGCAAAACCGTTGCCGGCCAGGTAATCGCGCACCATGGCCGCGAGGCGCGCGTCGTCATCGATCATCAGCAAGTCAGGCATAGGGCAATTGTGCCCGCCCGCTCGGCGAGCGAAAGCGGGGCCACCCGGCCCCGCCGTTTCGTGCTGCAAATGCCGCGCTCAGCTTTGTCCACCGCGCCCGTGGCCGCGGTGCTGCTGCCACTTTGCGATCAACTTGGCGCGCTGGTCGCTGTTGAGCACCTCGGCCGCATCAGCCAAGGCCTGCGTCATGCGCCGCGTGGCCGTATCGGCGAGCTGCAGCTGTTGCACGCGGATCGATTCCATCTGCGCCCGGTCGATGGTCGGCGCGGCCAGCAGTTGCATGGTTGTGCGGCGCGCCTCCATGTGCTGGGCACGCAGCGGCGCCAGATCATTCGCGGCTCCCTTGAGGATGGTTGCGATACGTGTGCGTTGGTCATCGGTGGCGTCGATATCGGCCAACATCCACTGCACCATCCCGTCGATGCGCTTGCCCATTGCGGCCGGATCGATGGGCCCGCCGCCGAAGCCGAATCCGTGACCCATCGGGCCATGGGCCTGCGCGCGGTCGTGCCAGCTCAGGGTTGCACCAATTGCCGCTACGGTCGCAGTTGCCAGGCCGGCAATGACCCAGCGCCGCGGTTTGCTGCCAGCGGCTGCG
>DASQAE010000548.1:0-3291 GCA_035635915.1 Burkholderiaceae bacterium
GTTGATCCCCGACGAGGCGAAGCTGCGGTCGCGACCGAACAGCGGCTTCTCACGCGTGTAGCTGCCTACGATCATGAAGTTGTAGCGGTCTTTACCGAGGTCGCCGATCCCCCACGCGATCGATGCGTGCTTGTTGGAAGCAGAGTTCTTGGTTGCGGCACCGTACTCGGCCGTTAGCTCGATGCCCTTGAATTCCTTGCGCAGGATGAAGTTGACCACCCCCGCGATCGCATCTGAACCGTAGATGGCGGAGGCGCCGTCCTTCAGGATTTCCACCCGGTCGATCGCATCGAGCGGAATGCTGTTGACGTCGACCGAAACACTGTCGTTGGTGAAACCGTAGCCGTAGGGCGAAACGCGGCGTCCGTTGATGAGCACCAGCGTGCGGGTCGAATTCAGGCCGCGCAGTGAGATGCCGGACAAGCCGAGCGTGGTCGCGCCGGAGGCGCTGGAGCTGACGATCTGACCCGAACTTGCGTTCGCCGAAATCGTCTGCATCAACTGCTCGACGTTCGAAGCGCCGGTTTTTTGTATGTCCTCGCGTGTTATGACCTGAACCGGCAAGGCCGTTTCACCTTCGATGCGCTTGATGCTCGAACCGGTGATCTCTACCCGATCCATCGTCTGTTGCGCCAGCGACGTCGCGGGGGTTGCGGCGATTAAGCCGACCCCGAATGCGGCGCTCACGGCTGCAGCGAGCCGAGTGCGATTGAACATAACGTTTCCTCCGTGGGTTCTTGAAGTCATGTCGCGGCGCAGCGGCGGACGGGTAGCCCGCGAGCACCACCGCGTACGCCCGCGACATTAGCCAAAGAGGGAACAAATCGGTAACGCGGCCGCAGGAATTTGCTACGCGAGAAACAATGCGTTGCGGCGGACCAACGGATATCTGCGGGATGCGTGCGCAGCGCCGGATTCGGGAGTACTGCGGCTCCCGGGAAGGTGGTGACCGGCACTGCCGCAAAACGTTCGATTGCCCAGTTTCCCGGCGCCTCATCGGGCGGCTCGAGACCCCTGCTCTGCGCTAGAAAGCACGGACGACGGAGGTCTCATGCCACGAGTTCTGGTAGTGGGTCAGGCGGGGAAGGCAGGGCCGTTGCCCTGCGCGGAATTCGCCGAGATGCTCTCTCAGCGCCTGGGCGTACCGCCGCTGCCCCTCGACGGCGATGCTGGAACGCCCGAGCAGCCGGACTGGATCGCAAGCGAACCGGCCGGTGCCTTCAGCGAGCCGTTGTTCCGCAAGGCCGAGACCGTCATCTGGCTGCACTTTTCGCCGCTGCCGTACCTCGGCGACTGGATCGAGCACCAGTTGGAGCGCATCACCGCCTTCATCACTCCGCGCCAACGCGCCGCGGCGCGGGCGCGCTGGGACGACGTGCTCACCGCGTTCGGTTATCTGCTACGCGCCCGGGACATGTATTCGCTGTTCCGCCATCCCGCCCTGGCTCACGTGCGCGTGATCGAGTTGCGCACGCCGCGCGAGGCCGAGTTCTGGCTGATGGCGCAGCAACGGCGGCGCAAGGCCTGATCCGCTCGGCCGCGCCGCTCAGGCCGGCGCTTTCAGCGTAGCCGCGTAGGCGCGCACGATGCCGAGGAAATCGGCGTCCTGCGCAAACCCCACTGCATTGGCGCGGATGGTCTGGAAACGCGCGGGCCAGGTGTCGACGATGCGGCGGATGATTTCATCGCGTTGCATCCTTACGCGCGCCGCCGCGGCGTCTCCGCCAACCTTGCGCAACGCATCGATCATGGCCGCAACCGTCACCGTGATGCCGGGCAGGTTGAGCACGCGTTGCGTGCCCCACACGTCGGGCGCAAGTTCGTGCGCGTGGATGAGCGAGGTGATTGCTGCGCCCGGGGACGAGACCCACAGCTCCGTGCTGGCATCGACGGGACAGATCGCCTCGACACCGGCCAGCGGTTCGCGAATGATGCCGCTGGCGAAACTCGATGCGGCCGCGTTCGGTTTGCCCGGCCGCACGACGATAGTGGGCAACCGCACCGCACGGCCATCGATGAAACCCTTGCGCGAATAGTCGCCGACGATGAATTCGCCCACCAGCTTCTGCACCCCATAGCTGGTGGCAGGCCGGGGATAGGTGTCGTCGGTGACCATCGGCACCGGCCCGCCGAACGCCGCGACGCTGCTCGCGAAAACGACGCGCGGCGCACTGGGCTGCGTGCGGCAGCACTCGAGCAATGCGCGTGTTCCGTCGAGATTCACGCGCATGCCAAGGTCAAAATCCGCCTCGGCCGCGCCGCTCACCACGGCGGCCAGATGAAACACGCTGTCGGTATCGCGCGCCAGCACGTGCGAGAGAAATTGCGCATTGCCGATGTCGCCGACCACGTAGCCGACACGCTCATCGACGAACAGGCGCCCGGTTTGCGCTTGGTCGATCGAAACGATCTGCTCGATCGTGTATTGCGCGCCATCGCTGCGGGTAAGGCGGCCGCGCTCGCACAACGCGCGGATCAGCATCTGTCCAAGAAACCCGGCCCCGCCGGTCACGACTACCTTCATCGATCTGGTCTCCGCATTCGTTGTCACTGCGCAGGATCCGTTCCGGTTGCCACCAGGGCGCGCTCGAAGAAGTCGTTCGCGCCGAAATTACCCGACTTGAGCGCCAGCGCCATCGGTCGTGGCGTCTCTGTCGTCAGGACGGGCACACCCGGATCGATTTCAGCACCGACTGCGAACTGTTGCACACCCAGCGCTTCGACGACAGCCCCCGACGTCTCGCCACCGGCAACCACGAAGCGCCGCACACCGCGCGCGAACAACGCAGCGGCGAGACGACCGAAAAAATGCTCGATCGCACCCGCCACCGGTGCACCGAACGTTGCGGTTGCTGCCGCGACCTCGTCGGGCGTCGCGGAGGTCGCAACAAGCGGCGCCTGCGGCTGCGCCATGCACCAGTCGGCGACCCGCTCGACGTACTGCTCGTCGTGCACCACGTGACTCAGTTCGGCGTGCAGCACGCGCCCCGCGCGCACGAACGCGGCAACCTGTGCCCGCGTTGCCTGCGAGCACGATCCCGCAAGAACAACCGCGCGCGCCACGATGTCGGGTCGCCCTGTCACAGGCGCCTTCAACGCGCCCTTGCGGCGGAAGTTCTCCGGCAGACCGAGCGCGATGCCGGACCCGCCGACCGCAAGCCGTGCGTCAGCAAGCGCGGTGCCAAGAGCGAGCAGATCGTCGTCACTCACCGCATCGACGATCGCATATGCGGCGCCCTCACCGGCGAGCGCCTCGAGGCGCGCCCTGATTGCGGCAGCGCCGTTGCGGAC
>DASQAE010000549.1:0-2282 GCA_035635915.1 Burkholderiaceae bacterium
AAACGTCTTGGCGCGCAGATCGAATTCGCGGTCGACGGTGGCGTCGGCGCCGCCGCGCGACAACTGCAGCATGCAGCGCGTGTATGGATCGTCGCGCTTCGCCGGACGCAGGCAGACCGGCGGCTTCCAGACCCAGTTCTCGTTCTCTGCCTTGGCGAGCGCATCGAGGTCGAGCACGGTCTCCCAGCGCGGATCAGCGCTTGCATATTCGTCGACCGCGACGCGGCGCCATAAACCGCGCGGATTGCTCGCGTCGCGCCAGAAGTTGTAATAGTCGCCGCCCATCTTTTGCACGTATGGAATCTGCGCGCGTGAATCGAAAATGCGCAGGTATTCAGTGCGCAGTTGTTCGTAACGTGGGTCGGCGGCGAACTGTTTTTCGGCGCGTGCGTTCTGCTCGCGCACCCACGCCAGCGCGCGCTCGCCCGATACATCTTCGAGCCACAGGTAGGGATCTTCCTGGGTTGGCAAGGCGATGGTGGAGTAAAGGGCGGTCAAGAGGGCGAGCCAGAACTTCATTCGATAGTCCGATCGCGCGGCGCGCAGTGTAGCTGCGACGCCTGGCGGGACGATTCGAGCGTCATTCCGGTATGCTATTTCCATAGAGAAATAGGAGACGCCCGATGCAGCGACGCCGCCTGACCGGCTGGTTGGTCGCCCTGCTGGCTGTTCTGTACGGCGGCATGATCGCGGCCCAGGAAGTGACCGTGTTCGCGGCGGCGAGCCTGCAAAACGCGCTCGAGGATATCGGGCGGATTTACCAGAGCAGACATGGGCAGGCGGTGAAGTTTTCATTCGCCAGTTCGAGCGCACTGGCACGCCAGATCGAGCAGGGTGCCCCGGCCGCAGTTTTCGCGAGTGCCGACGAGCAGTGGATGGACTACCTGCAACAGCGCGACCTGATCGTCAAGGAAACCCGCAAGAGCCTGCTCGGCAACCGCCTGGTGCTGGTCGTTCCGGCAACCAATCCGGTTAGCGTCGAGCTCAAACCGAACTTCGACTTCGCGGCCTTGCTCGGCGCCGACGGTCGCTGGGTGACAGGCGATCCGAGCGGCGTACCGGTGGGACGTTACGCCCAGGACGCATTGACGAAACTCGGGATCTGGAGCTACGCGCAGACGCGGCTCGTGCGCGCAGAGAACGTGCGTGTAGCGCTGACCTTCGTCGAGCGGGGCGAAGCCGCGGCGGGTGTTGTCTACGAAACCGACGCGGCAATTTCGAAGAAGGTGCGCGTCGCAGGCATATTTCCTGCGGACACCCACGCGCCCATTTCGTATCCGGTTGCGGCGATCGCGAAGAACGATTCACCATCGGCACGTGCGTTCCTGCAATTCCTGCAGACGCCCGAGGCGCGCGACATTTTCCGCAAGTACGGTTTTTCGGCTCGGTAGCCGGCACATGTAACCTCGCGCCATGCTGACCGTCGCCGAGCTGGATGCGCTGCGTCTGAGTCTGCAGGTGGGTCTGGTCGCGGTCGCGCTCGGATTGCCACTCGCAGTGCTCTGCGCCTGGTTGCTCGCCCGGTATCAGTTTCCCGGCAAGACGCTCTTTGACGCAGTCATCCACCTGCCGCTGGTGCTGCCGCCGGTCGTCATCGGTTATTTCCTGCTGGTCCTCTTCGGTACGCACGGCCCGATCGGCGGCTGGCTCTACGAGACGTTTGGGCTGCGCCTGATCTTTACGCGCTGGGGCGCCGCGCTCGCGGCGGCGGTGATGTCGTTTCCATTGCTGGTGCGGGCCATCCGGCTCGCCCTCGAGGCGGTCGATCGCAACCTCGAAGCAGCCGCGCGCACGCTGGGTGCGTCGCGTTTCGATGTGTTCTTCAACGTGACGCTGCCACTGATGTTGCCCGGCATTGTCTCGGGCGGCATCGTCGCCTTCGCCGCGGCGCTCGGCGACTTTGGCGCGACGATCACGTTCGTCGGCAATGTGCAGGGCGAGACGCAGACGCTTTCGCTCGCGATCTACAGCCTGACGCAAACGCCGGACGGCGATGCGGCAGCAGCGCGCCTGGTTCTGATCTCTCTGACGCTGGCGCTGGTTGCGCTTTTCGTCTCCGAACTGCTGGCGCGCCGGGTTCGGCGGTTCATCGGCCGCGCGTGAACGCCGGAGGCGAGCGACTTCTGATCCAGGCGCGCAAGCGTCTGGGCGCGTTCGATCTCCAATGCGATGTTGACCTGCCCCTGTCCGGCCTGACCGCGTTGTTCGGTGTCAGCGGCTCAGGCAAGTCGACCCTGATCAACCTTGTGGCAGGCCTGCACCGGCCTGACCAGGGTCGGATC
>DASQAE010000550.1:0-3244 GCA_035635915.1 Burkholderiaceae bacterium
GGACGCGCTGGCGTTTCACCAGTATCTCTTGACCGCGCTGTACGAGACGTCGCAGAACGAGGTGATCGGCAGCCTTCAATACATCCTGTACGACCGCCATTTCTTTGCGCTGGTGCGCGACCTGAAGCCGATTGCGTGGACCGGCGACCGCGGCAACGAAACCACCACGATCTTCGAGCGGCGCACGCGCGGCCAGTGGATCTCGACACTGCCGTGGCTGCGGGTAGAACAACGGTTGACATTCGGCATCGGCGCCGGGATCGATCGCACCGACCGGGTGGTGATCGACGGTGCCACGACCACTCCCTCCGACAAAAAAGTCGCAGCGGCCTACATCGACTACGACACGCGCAACTCGAACTGGCTTGCGGAGGGCATCAATCGCGGCGTGCGCGGTTCACTGCTTTATGAGACGTACAAACCGTTTTCAAGCGACTTCGACGGTTCTGTGTTGCGCTTCAACGGCGAGGCCTATCTGCCGCTCGCTCGCACCGTGTTCGCCGGCAGGGTGGTGGAGATCCACGCCAGCGGTAACACCGAGCGGTATCAACTCGGCGGGGCGATCATGGTATTCCCGCTCGCCGTGCCGAAATTGAACGATCGTGAGCTGCCGCTGCGCGGCTATCGCGGCGACGAGCCTGAATTGCGCGGCCGCAACGCACGCCTGGGCACAGTCGAATTTCGCACACCGATCATGGACATTGACCGCCATGCCATGGTGCCGCCGGTCGGCATCGATCGTTTGTCGGCGAGCGTGTTCTTCGATATCGGCGCAGCCTGGGACAGCGGCTCGCCGTCGAAGTACTACCGCGGCATCGGCGCCGAACTCCTGGGTGAGGTTAAGCTGTTGTACCTCTTCACTCTGCAGACGCGCGTGGGCGTTGCGGTCGGACTCGATGGACCGGGCTCGACGCGCGTGTATGCGGCGCTCGGACGGCAGTTCTAGCGTTTCTCTCCATGGCCAATCATCGCAACCGATTTCCCGGGCGGCGGCGTTTTCTCAAGCAGTCGACCGCGCTCACAGCAACCGTGGTCGCATTGCCCCTGCCGCGGTTGACGGGCGCGCAGCAACCCGCGCCCACCGAAGAGAAGAAGACCGGCGACGACGCACGGCCCGCGACCAGCACAGTGCGCGCGCCCGCGCAACGGCGGCGGGGCCACAAACAGTGAGTCACCGATGAGGGAGCCGCTGCATCGCCTGGGTGCGGTTACGCTCGCGCGCATGATCGCGGAAGGGCAGGCGTCGGCCGAGGTCGTGACACGCTCGTTCATCGACGCGATCCACGAGCGTGAAGGCAAGGTCCAGGCGTTCGCGTGGTTCGATGCCGATCGCGCCATCGCCGCGGCACGCGAGCTGAACCTCGTGCAGCGGCGCGGTCCGCTGCATGGGTTACCGGTTGCGATCAAGGACAACATCGATACCGCCGACCTGCCGACCAGCTATGGCTCGGCGATCTACCTCTCGCACCGGCCGTCGATCGATGCCGCGGTGGTGTCTCTGCTGAAGGACGCGGGTTGTTTCGTGTTCGGCAAGACGGTCACCGCCGAGCTCGCGAACTTCGTGCCGGGCCCGACGCGTAATCCGCACAACCTCGAACACACACCGGGCGGATCGTCGAGCGGCAGTGCGGCAGCGGTAGCGGCGCACCTCGCTCCGCTGGCGCTCGGGACACAAACTGCCGGATCGATCATCAGGCCAGCCGCCTACTGCGGCGTGATCGGCTACAAACCATCGCCGCGACTGGTGCCGCGCGCCGGCGTCAAACCCAACTCGGACACGATGGACGAGGTCGGCGCCTTCGCGCTCAGCGTCGAAGACGCCGCGTTCGCGGCGGCAGTACTTGCAGGCAAACCGGGTTGGAAGGAACTGCCTGCGCAGGGTTTGGCGGGCGCGGCGCCCATCGTCGGCACCACCGCGACATCACAGCGCACGCTCGCGTCTGCATCGATGCTGAACGCGCTCGAAGTGGCAGTGAAAAGGCTCGCTCATGCCGGAGCGCGTTACGCCGATCTCACCTGGCCGCGGGTTTTCGATGGCCTGTTCGATGCGCAAAAGACGGTTCAGGTTTTCGAAACCTCACGCGCACTCGCAGCCGAGTTTGTTTATCGGCGCGACCTGCTTTCGGTGCGGCTGATCGAATTGATCGAGTCGGGTCGAGCCACCGCAACGCAGGACTACGTGGCTGCGTTGCAGCTGGGTCGCGCGTGCGCGGCTGCAATCGATAGTCTGTTCGGCGCGGCCGACGTGGTGCTCGCGCCGAGTGCGCCCGGCGAAGCGCCCAAGGGGATCGCGTCAACGGGTGACCCGATCTTCAATCGGCCCTGGCATCTGCTGGGCTGCCCGATGATCAACCTGCCGTTCGGTCGCGGCGACGCCGGCTTGCCGCTTGGGATTTCGGTCATAGGCCGCCCCGGCGATGATGCGCGCACGTTTGCGGCGGCGGCCTGGATCGAACACGCGCTGCGCGAGTAGGCTTCAACTCGCAAGCGGTGGCAGCGTTCGCGGCCGGCGGTCGGCGCCGGTTGCGACGTAAACCAGCGTCGCTTCCGTCACCTTCACGACGTCCGCCTGCAGGCGCATGCGCTCGGCGTACACCTCGACTTCGACCGTGATCGACGTGCTCCCGGTCTTGACGATGCGACCGTAGAACGAAAGCAGGTCGCCGACGAACACCGGGTTCTTGAACAGGAAACTCGTGACCGCGATCGTGGCAACGCGTCCGTTGGCGCGGCGTGCGGCAGGAATTGCTCCTGCGATGTCAACCTGCGCCATGATCCAGCCGCCAAAAACGTCGCCGTGGACGTTGGCATCGGCGGGCATCGGCATCACGCGCAGAACCGGGTCGGCATCGGGAAGGCAATTCGTTTCGAGTTGCTGCGTATTCATCGGCGCCCTCCATGCGTCTTGTGGAGCGCGGCGAGTGCCATCCGATCGACCCACTGCGGCGCGAGCAGTTTCATCCACATTCCGACCTTGCCGATGCCGGTCAAAACCAGCTCACGCCGGCGCGCGCGTATGGCGTCCATCATCTGACGCGCGCACTCCTCGACCGACATTGCGTTTTCTTCCGACAGTCCAGAAATCCCCGCCGCCTTGCCCTCACCATTGAGCCCGTGGCGGCGGATTTCGGTTGCGACGACACCCGGAAAGATCATGGTCACGTCGACGCCGCTGCCGCCAAGCTCGATCCGCAGGGCCTCGAAAAATCCGCCGAGCGCGAACTTGCTCGCGCAATAGGCGGTG
>DASQAE010000551.1:0-7283 GCA_035635915.1 Burkholderiaceae bacterium
ATCGGCGAAATCGAACTGCGCGCTGGCCTCGCGAATGCCGAACTCCTTGCTGCGCGCGATGTGCGACAACAGCTTCGCCGAGCGGATCAGCGCCTTGCTGGGAACGCAGCCCGTGTTCAGGCAATCGCCGCCCATCTGGTGCTTTTCGACCAGCGCGACCTTCGCCTTTACCGCCGCGGCGATATATGAGGACACGAGACCCGCCGAGCCGGCGCCGATCACGACCAGGTTGTAGTCGTACTTCGCCGGGCGCGGCCAGCGTGCGTAGACCTTGCGCGCCTTGATCGCATCGACGACCTTCTTGGCGATCAACGGGAACAGGCCAAGCAGCACGAACGAAACCAGCAACGTCGGAGAAAGAATGCCTTTGAGCGAATCGATCTGGGCGAGTTGCGTGCCGACATTCACGTACACCAGCGTACCGGCCAACATGCCAAGCTGACTCACCCAGTAGAAGGTCCAGGTGCGGATGCGCGTCAATCCCATCACGAGATTGATGACGAAAAAAGGAAACAACGGAACCAGGCGCAGCGCGAAAAGGTAGAACGCGCCATCCTTGTCGACGCCTTCGTTTATGGCCTTCAGCTTGTCGCCGAATCTGGCCTGCACCGTCTCGCCGAGAACGAAACGCGCCACCAGCATGGCCAGCGTGGCGCCGATCGCAGAGGCAAACGACACGACCACGGTACCGACGAACAGCCCGAACAGCGCACCGGCTGCCACGGTCAGAACCGTGGCGCCTGGAATCGAAAGTGCCGCGGCCAAGACGTAAATGACGAAGTAGACCGCGATCGTTTGCCAGCGGTGTTCGGCGTAGTAGGCGGCGAACGCCGCCTGCTGGCTCTTGAAGTAGTCGAGGCTGAAGAAGCGCCCCAGGTCGAAGTAGAAGAACGCCGCGATTGCGGCAGCGACGATCACCAACAGCAGCAGGCGACTTTTCCCCATCATCCTCTCCGGCCGAGCGGACCGGGAGGTCCGCTCGATGCGGCTCTCCCGCCGCGTTGGGCAAATCTACCGAGGTAACGCGAGCGCGTCTGCGATCAGCGGCCGATCCGACGCATCGCACTGCGCATCAGGTCCATCTGCTTGACGAACTCGGAACAACAAGGGCACTTGCGCAGGTGCAGCCGCACCCGCACGTCCTCCATCACCTTCAGGTCGCGGTCCATGGACTCGGCGACAACCCGATGTGCCTGCTTGCAGGTGAGGCGGAGGAAGGAGGCGGTCATTTCAGGTTTTTCTTTCCTGGCCGAACCAGTTCAGTTCGAGGCAATCCCTGAGCCTCATACGCGCCCGGTAGAGCATCACGAAGGCATTCGTCGACGTGATGGCGAGTTCCTTACATATCTCCTCGGTCTCGTACTCCAGCCACTCGCGCATCATGAAAATCCGCCCCAACGCTACCGGGAGCTTGTCGACACAGGCCTGCAGGATTTCGAGAAACTGGTTGCGGTTCAAGCACGCCTCGGGATCGCCCCAGGTCGGCAAAGGCCGATTGCTGAAATGGCCGTCGGCCACGAACAGGTCGTCGAAGGTTTCGGCCTCGCTCGCTTCCTGCTCCGCATCGACCGAAACTTCGCGGCCGTTCTTGCGGAACTGGTCGATGATCTTGTGCTTGAGGATGCCCACCACCCAGGTTTTCACCTGCGACTGACCGCCGAACCGGGTCGCACCCTCGAGGGCGGCAACCAGCGTCTCGGAAACCACATCCTCGGCCCACGTGTCGTTGCGCAACTGCAGCCTTGCGATCTTGATCAGCATCGGCCGCAGTTCTGCGAGCGCTGTGTCCAAGGCAACCGTGCTCATGTCCGGGCAACGTTTATTTGTTCGCAGCGGTGAATCGGCGTAGGCGTCGGATCAGGCTCGACGTGTCCCAACGGCCGCCTTGCATTGCCTGCAGGTCGGCGTAAAACTGATCGACCAGCGCAACCACGGGCAACGGTGCGCCGTTGCGCCGCGCTTCGTCCAGACACAGCCCGAGGTCCTTGCGCATCCAGTCGACCGCGAAGCCGAAGTCGAATTTGTCGTCGAGCATGGTGCTGCCGCGGTTGTCCATCTGCCAGCTCTGTGCCGCGCCTTTGCCGATCACCTGCAGCACCAGCTTCATGTCGATGCCGGCCGCGACGCCAAAGTTGATGCCCTCGGCCAGTCCCTGCAGCAGGCCTGCGATCGTGATCTGGTTCACCATCTTTGCGAGTTGGCCCGATCCGCTCGGTCCGATCAGGGTGACCGCACGGGCGAATGCGTCCATCACCGGCTGTGCGCGTGCAAAGGCGCCCGCTTCACCGCCGCACATCACTGTGAGCGTGCCGTTCACAGCGCCGGCCTCGCCACCTGAAACCGGCGCGTCGATGAAAAACAAGCCCAGGCGCGCGCCTTCCTGCGCCAGCTCGCGCGCAACTTCGGCGGAAGCGGTCGTGTGGTCGCACAACACGGCGTCACGCGCCATGCCGGCGAACGCGCCCTCCGGTTCGAGCACGACGCTGCGCAAGTCGTCATCGTTGCCGACGCAGGTGAACACGACCTGCGCATCGGCGACCGCGGCACGCGGCGTGCTGGCAGAGGCACCGCCGAACTCGTCCGCCCAGCGTTGCGCTTTTGCACGTGAGCGGTTGTAAACGGTGACGCGATGGCCCGCGCGTGCAAGATGGCCGGCCATCGGAAATCCCATGGTTCCAAGGCCGAGAAATGCGACACGATGGGCGGGACAGGGTGTGTAGGTTTTGGTGTTCATTGTGGTTGCGAACGGAAATTCATCTGTTGCGGCCCTGCATCGCGGGCGCGCATTTTATCCGTGCTTTGGCCGGTGCCTCGGCTGGACAAGGGCCGGGTCGCTGCGGCATGCTTGCCGCCGGCCTGGGCGAACGGCGCCCTGGCACTCCTGTAGCGAACTCCAATGACAAACTCTTCTTCGGCGAGTTGTGACATCGCGGTTATCGGTGGCGGACCAGGCGGTTCGACGACCGCGGCACTGCTCGCGCAAAAAGGTTATCGCGTCATGCTGTTCGAGAAGGACCGCCACCCGCGGTTTCACATCGGCGAGTCGTTGTTGCCGTTGAATCTCGAACTGTTCGACAAGCTCGGTGTTGCGGAGAAGATGGCCTCGATCGGCATGATCAAGCGCAGCGCCGAGTTCTACATAGAAAACGATTCAGCGGTGCAGCAGGTGTATTCGTTCGCGGATGCGTTCGACAAACGTTACCCGTATGCCTATCAGGTGCGGCGCTCCGAGTTCGACGAGATCCTGCTCAGGAACGCGCAGGCGAAGGGTGCAGACGTGCACGAGGGTTGGCGCGTCACGGACGTTGCGTTCGAGCCGGAGGCGGTCAAGCTTGCGGTAACGGATGCAGAAGGTCGCCCGGTTCAGGTCAGCGCGCGTTATCTCGTCGACGCGACCGGCCGCGAGACGTTCCTCGCGGGAAAACTCGGCCTCAAGCACCGCAATCCCAGGCACACCAGCGCCGCGCTCTACAGCCACTTTCGCGGCGCGCGCCGCGGGGTAGGCGAGTCGGAAGGCAACATCGCCATCCACTGGTTTCCGCACGGCTGGTTCTGGTTCATTCCGCTGCTCGACGGTGTCACCAGTGTCGGGGCGGTCTGCTGGCCGTACTACCTGAAAACGCGGCGCACCGATCCGACCACGTTCCTCAAGCAGACGATCGAGTTGTGCCCGTCGTTGGCCGACCGCCTGCGCAACGCCGAGATGGTCGCGCCGGCCACGGCGACCGGAAACTACTCGTACATCTGCGATCGCATGACCGGCGACCGCTACATCATGGTCGGCGACGCGTTCGCCTTCGTTGATCCGGTTTTTTCCAGCGGCGTGTTGCTGGCTATGAGTGGCGCGTTCAAGGCTGCGGAGGTGGTCGACGGCGTGCTCAAGGATCCTTCCGCGGCGCCGGCCCTGAACCGCGCCTTCGACCGCAGGGTTCGTCAAGGCGTGCGCAGGTTTTCGTGGATGATCTACAGGATCACGAAGCCGGCGATGCGCTACCTGATGCTCAATCCCGGCGACGGGCTCGGCATCAAACGCGCCGTGATCTCGCTGCTGGCGGGCGACGTGTTCCGCGACGGCCCGGTGTGGTGGCGGTTGATCTGCTTCCGCATCATCTACTACTCCATTTCGCTCAGGAACCTTCGCGACACGATCCTCGAGTGGCGACGCCACAGGCGGGCGATCGCTCCGCAGGCGATCCAGGCGACCGATGGCTCGGGCTGACGCGCCGGGCTTGTTTCGTCTCCGCGCGTTGGTGCTCGCGGCCGGTTGTTGCGCGGCGGGGGCGGCGTTGAGTCAGACAAAGGAACTGCTGCCGCTTTGGGAGGTTGGAGGCGGGCTTGCGTACGCGCACCTGCCCGACTACCGCGGCTCGGACGAGGCGCACAGTTACGTGCTGCCGTTTCCGCTGGTCGTTTATCGCGGTGAGTTCCTGAAGTCGGACCGGGAAGGTGTGCGCGCGCAGTTCCTGGACAACCGGTACTTCGAGCTGGAACTCTCCGCCGGTGCAACCGTGCCCGTACACAGCACAAAGAACCGGACACGCGCAGGCATGCCGGACCTGCGACCGACGCTGGAGTTGGGGCCGGCCTTGAAAGTGCACCTTGCCCACATCGGCGAAGCAGAGCCCGGTTCACGTGACCTCGAGTTCGATTTCCGGCTTCCGGTGCGGCGCGCGATCACCTGGCGTGACGGCGGGCCGCGCGACGTCGGCACACTCGCGTTTCCGAGCCTGGCCCTCGACAAGAAGATCGCGTTTGCAGGTTCGCGCTGGAACCTCGGGTTGTTGGCCGGCGGTTTTTTCGCCGATCGACGCTACAACGACTATTTTTACGGCGTCCCGCCGCAGTTCGCGACCGCGGAGCGGCCTGCGTTCCAGGCGCGCGGCGGTTTCAGTGGCTGGCAATCGATCGTCGCGTTATCCACGACCTACAGCGGCCGCACCTGGGTCGGCGGGTTCATCAAAGCCGATTGGCTCAAGGGCGCAACGTTCGACGACAGTCCGCTGGTGCGCCGACACACCAACATTTCGTTCGGGTTTGGTGTAAGCCATATCTTTGCCAAGTCCGATCGCCAGGTTGAAATAACGCGGTGAAGCTGGGGCATGGGAAAACGCCGCCGAAACCGCTCCTGCTGGATCGCAGGCGCGCTTGGCAGATCGTGACCATTCTGCTCGTTGCGATCTCGCTGCACGTGGTGCCGCAGTTGCTGCGCGAGTGGATTGATCCGGCGTTGTCGATGGTGGCGCTGATGCTGGTCGACGCGCTCACCTTTGCCGCGCTGACGCGCTCCAAGGGCACGCTGCGACTGGCCGGCGTGATCGCACTCATGTTCGTTGTGGTTTACATCTCGCGCCAGCAGAATCTGGTCGCTTTGCCTTCAATCGCCTTCAATGCGCTGATCGCAACCGTATTCGCCCTGACGCTGCGGCGCGGACGCACGCCGATGATTCAGGCTATCGCCGCCTGGGCGATGGCGCCCGAACCGATGACGCCCGCGTTCGCGCACTATCTGCGCGGCCAGACGCTCGCGTGGACCATCTTTTTCGCCCTGATGGCACTTGCCTGCGCAGTGCTCGCGCTCGCCGCGCCGTTCAGCTGGTGGTCGTTGTTCGCGAACGTGCTTTCTTGGCCCTTGATCGGCGCCTTTTTTTGCACTGAGTATTTGATCCGGCGCAGGTGGTTTCCACATCTTCCGGATCACACGCCGCTGCAGACAATCGCAAGCGCGCTCGCCTATCCGGGCGAGGCGATGCGCAGGGTGTTCGAACGATCATGAGTACTGGCAACAAAAGGCCCGCCGCGCCGATCGTGCACCACGCACGCCGTGAGGATGTTGTGGCCTATGTCGGCGGCCGCGCCGTTGCCGCCGGCAACTTCGTCGCTGACGTACAGCGCGTCGCGAGACAACTTGCGGCGCAAGGGCGCGAGCGCCGTTACGTGGTCAACGCTTGCGGCGATCGTTATCGGTTTGCAGTCACGTTGTGCGCGGCGCTGGTCGATGGCCGCGTAAACCTGCTGCCGAATTCGCGCGCCCCTGCCGCACTTGCGGAGCTCGCTGCGCGTTACCCGGATCACATCGTTGCAACCGACGCGGATCTTGTCGCGGGTTTTTCGGTCGGCATCCTGGTCGACCAGGTGCCCGGAAGCGAAAGTGTCTGGCCGCCGCCCAACATCGCGCGTGACGCGCAGGCGGCCATCGCGTTCACACTCGGCAGCACCGGCGTGCCGCTGCCGCAGGTCAAGCTTTGGGGAAGCCTGGTCGACGGCGCTTTCGGCGAGCGGATCGGGTTGGGCCTGGACGCAGCGCCGGCGGACACCGTGCTGATTGGCACGGTCAGCCCGCAGCACATGTTCGGCCTCGAGTCCACCGTGATGCTCGCGCTTTGCGGGCCGTTCGCGTTCTCCGATGCGCATCCGCTACACCCGGAACAGGTCGCCGCGGACCTGGCCGCGGTTCCCGGCCACCGGGTACTGGTGACGACGCCCGTGCATTTGCGCGCACTCGCTGCAAGCACAACGCCGATGCCACCGATCGAACGCATCGTTTGTGCCACTGCACCGCTGGCCGAAGAACTCGCCGCGCGCTGCGAAGGGCTGTGGCAGACCAAGGTGCTCGAGATCTATGGCTGCACTGAGACCGGCCAGGTTGCGGCGCGGCGCACGGTCGACGGTCCGTGGTGGCACGCGCTGCCTGGAGTCGCGATCGAGGAGCGCGATGACGGCTTCTGGGCCGGCGGCGGTCACGTCACGGCACCTGCGCCGTTGGCCGACCGCTTGCGGCTCCAGGATGCGCAGACCTTCTTGCTCGAGGGCCGCACCACCGACCTGGTCAACGTGGCGGGCAAGCGCACGTCGCTGGCAGCGCTCAACCACGCCTTGCTCGCGATCGACGGGGTGGTCGACGGAACGTTTTTTGTACCGGACGACGACGAAACAAGCGACCGCGAGGCGCGCTTGTTCGCGTTCGTCGTGGCGCGCGGTAGCACGCGCAGCCAGATCCTCGCGGCGCTGCGCGAACGCCTGGACCCGGTCTTCTTGCCACGGCCGCTGGTGCTGGTCGAAACGCTGCCGCGCAACGCGACCGGCAAATTGCCGCGCGCAGAACTGCGCGCTCTGGCCAGGGATTACGTGGAACGGCGCGCGTGACGCCCGCGGGATCATTTTCGCTGCCGGCCTCGCATCCGATGTTCGCCGGCCACTTTCCCGGCAACCCGATTGTTCCCGGCGCTTACCTGCTTGCTTTGGTCGAGCGCAAGGCAAACGACTGGCTGCGCGCGCAGGGGTTG
>DASQAE010000552.1:0-3498 GCA_035635915.1 Burkholderiaceae bacterium
TTCAACCTGGTCTTCCAGGGTGTCGACGGCGCGCGCTGGGTCGAGCATCTGCTGATCGGGCTCCCAGGCGGCCAGGTGGGATTCCTTATCGTCACCAACATCCTGGTGTTCGTGCTGGCGTTTTTCCTCGACTTCTTCGAACTCTCTTTCATCGTGGTGCCGCTGCTCGGACCGGTGGCCGACAAACTCGGCATCGACCTGATCTGGTTCGGCGTGCTGCTTGGCGTAAACATGCAGACCTCGTTCATGCACCCGCCCTTTGGCTTTGCGCTGTTTTACCTGCGCAGCGTCGCGGCACACGAGGACTATGTCGATCGCATCACCCGGAAGCCGATCGCCAAGGTGACCACCGAGCAGATCTACTGGGGCGCGGTGCCGTTCGTCATCATCCAACTCATCATGGTCGGACTCGTCATAGCGTTCCCCGGCCTGGTGACGAGTGCGTTCGAGAAGGAAAAGAAGATCGACATCGACAAGGTGAGGATTGAACTGCCGCCCGACCAGGGGCCGGCGATCGATGCGACCAAGGGATTCGACCTGCCGAAGCAGGAGCAAAAGGACGAAGTCGACCCGATGAAGGAGATCCAGCGTCAGTTGGAGTCGGGCAAGAAGTAGCTGAAGCGCAAAAAGAAAAAGCCCCGCTCGTGCGGGGCTTCTTGTTGCCGCTGCGCGCCTAGAGCTTTTGCGCAGCCATGAAGCTGTCGAATTCGCGCTCGGCCACGCGGAACCAGAGCACCTGGTCGTTGCGGAACTTGACCCAGTCCTCGTACACCTTCTTCCAGTTGGCGTTTTTGGCGCTGAGATCTGCGTACAACTCGTTTGCCGCCTTGAACGCCGCATCCATCACCGGGCGCGGCATCGGACGCAGCAGCGAACCACCGCCGACCAATCGTTTCAGCGCCGCCGGGTTGAGCGCGTCGTAGCGCGACTGCATGTGAACGTGCGCGTGTGAAGCGCTCGCCTGCACGATCGCCTTGTTCTCCGCCGACAGAGCGTCCCACGCCTTGTTGTTGACGTACAGCGAGAGTTGCGGACCACCTTCCCACCAGCCGGGGTAGTAGTAGAACTTCGCGATCTTGTTGAAGCCGAGTTTTTCGTCGTCATACGGACCGACCCACTCAGCTGCGTCGATGGTGCCTTTTTCAAGCGCCGGATAGATATCGCCGCCCGGAATGTTCTGCGGCACGCCGCCGATGCCGGCGAGCACCTTGCCGCCGAATCCGCCGATGCGCATCTTCAGTCCCTTGATGTCTTCGACCGCCTTGATCTCCTTGCGGTACCAGCCGCCCATCTGAGCGCCGGTATTTCCCATCACGAAGTTGACGATGTTGTATTGCTTGTAGAACTCGCGCATCAGGTTCATGCCGTTGCCTTCGAACATCCACGCCGTCTGCTGGCGGGAGTTCATGCCAAAAGGCACCGCGCAATCGAGCGCGAAGGTTTCGTCCTTGCCAAAGAAGTAGTACGGCGCGGTATGCGCGGCTTCCACCGTGGCGTTCTGCACTGCATCGACCACACCGAACGCCGGAACCAGTTCACCGGCCTGGTGCACCGAGATCTCGAACTTGCCGCCGGTCGCGTCCTTGACCGATTTCGAAAATACCTCTGCGGCGCCGAAGATGGTGTCAAGGCTCTTGGGAAAGCTCGATGCGAGGCGCCAGCGGATCTGCGCCTGCGCGTGGACGGCGGGCGCGACCAGCGCAGCGGTTGCTGCTCCGGCGCCCACACCGGCCTTGCGTAGGAAGGAACGACGTTCCATGAAGTCTCCTCGTGTTGAATAGTTAGCGAAGAAAATCAGGCAGGCCGACGATCACCGTTGCCCCGGTGAGCGGCCCCAGGCTGTTGGCAGGTTTCGGTCGCACGTCGCCCCCTCCGCTCGGCCGCGATTGTAGCCATGGGTTGCGCGCAATAACGGCGCGTCGACGCGCCGGTTGACAGATCAGGAACCGCCGACGGTCATGCCTTCGATGATCACGCTGCCGGCGACCTTGCCGCCGCGAAACGCGCGATCAGCTCCGACCGCGACGATGTTGCGATACATGTCGCGCAGGTTGCCCGCGATGGTGATCTCTTCCACCGGGTGGCTGATGATGCCGCGCTCGACCCAGAAGCCGCTTGCACCGCGGGAGTAATCGCCACTCACATAGTTCACGCCCTGCCCGATCAGTTCGGTGACCAGCAGGCCCGTGCCGAGCTTGCTGACCATCGCGGCGAAGTCATCGCCGGGCGCGGTGCGCGAAGAACGCAGTTCGAGGTTGTAGGCGCCGCCTGCGTTGCCGGTTGATTTCATGCCGAGCTTGCGGGCCGAATACGTGGCAAGGAAATATCCCGCGAGGCGCCCGCCGAGCACCACATCGCGCCGCAAACCACGCACCCCCTCTTCGTCGAACGGCGCAGAACCCGATGCACGCGGCGCGTAGGGATCTTCATGCACGCTGATGTGCTCGGCGAACAACGGTTTATCCAGCGCGTCGACGAGGAACGACGCCTTGCGATAAAGCGCGCCGCCGCTGGCTGCCTGGACAAAATTGCCAAGCAGCCCGCACACGAGAGGTGCTTCGAAAAGCACCGGCACTTTGCGCGTCTTCAGCTTGCGCGCCGACAGGCGCGCCAGCGCTCGTCGCGCCGCGTAATCGCCCACGCGCTCCGGCGTTGCGAGGTCGGCCGGCACGCGCGACGCGGTGTACCAGTCGTCACGCTGCATGCCGTTGGCATCGCGCGCAATCGGCGAAACCGAGATCGAGTGGCGCGAGTAGGGATACGCGCCGACGAAGCCGCGCGTGTTCGCGAGCACGAAATGGCCCGACGAGGTGTAGACGTTGGCGCCCTCGGAGTTGTCGATCTGCGGACTGACCGCGAACGCCGCGCGCTCGCATGCCTGGGCGATACGGATAGCCTCGTCCGTATCGATGTTCCAGGGATGAAACAGATCGAGATCACGCGGCTCGCGCTCGAACGTATCGTCGTCGGGCAGGCCCGCGGCACCGTCTTCGGCCGTAAAACGTGCGATGTTGTATGCGGCGTCGACGGCTTCGTGGATCGCTTTGGTCGCGAAATCCGAGGTGGAGGCATGGCCGCGCCGTCGCCCCAGGTACACCGTGACCGAAAGGCCCTTGTCGCGCGTGTGCTCGATCGTTTCGACCTTCATCTTGCGCGTGCTGACCGAAAGGCCCACGGATTCGCTGACTTCGGCCGCGGCATCGGACGCGCCGCGTTCGCGTGCCCGCGCAAGCGCCGCATCGGCGAGACCGCGCAGGGCGTCAGAGGAGAAGGAGAACAGCGCGGACATCCAAAGAGCGGGTTGGGGAAACGGAGCGGCCGCTATGATAGCCGCCGATGAAACCCGCCCCGAGCCTCAGCGCGCCGGAGGAATCACCCACATCCGCGGCGCAAACCGACGCTCGCCCCAGCAAGACGCGGCGCAAAGAGGAGATGACGGCATTGCAGCAACTGGGCGAGGAATTGCTGCGCCTGAATGTCACCCAGCTCGCACGCATC
>DASQAE010000553.1:0-4973 GCA_035635915.1 Burkholderiaceae bacterium
ATCGTCGCAAGACGGCCGCGCGCGTCAGAGGCTTCGAGGAAGTCGATCTCTTCCTCGGGAAAATCGAGCGTCGCCTCCACCAGCATGCGTAGCTCGATCAGCGCCTCGACCAACGCTCGTATCGCGTGCGAAAACTCGCCGGTCAGCGATCGCGCCGCTGAGCGTGCGGCGGCTTCGGTCGAGGCGTCGATCAAATCCGCGACCGCTTCCGCCTGCGCTAGGTCCAGCCGATCGTTGAGAAACGCGCGCCGCGTGAACTCGCCCGGTTGCGCGAGGCGCAAACCGAGTGCGCGCCCCGCTTCCAGGCAACGCGCGAGCAGCAAGCGCAGGACCACCGGCCCGCCATGCCCCTGCAGCTCGAGCACCGACTCGCCGGTGTATGAATGCGGAGCCGGGTAGAAAAGAGCGATGCCCTCGTCGATCGTGTTGCCCGCCGCATCAAGGAAACGCGTGAAGGTGGCATGCCGCGCGGTGAGCGTCGGCCGGGCGAGCAAGGCGCTCAGGATCGGCGTCAGATCGACGCCGGACAGCCGGACGATGCCGATGCCACCGCGACCCGGTGCAGTGGCAATGGCAACGATCGGATCGCGGTCGGAGTTCATGGGAGCGACAAACCTAACACGTCGCGTTTGCGGTCCCCGCCCCAGCATCCCCCGCATGGCTGGCAGGAGGATTCAGAGAATAGACTCGACGCATGGACCCGCTCGCGCGTTATGGCAAGCCGCTCGCCGCGGTGCTGATTGCGGTGGCGCTCTCCGTCGTCATCGCCGCGCTGATCGGCGGCAGCCTGCCGTTCGAATACACGGGTCGGGCAGTGGCCTACCTGGTGTTGGTGCTCTACGTCATCGTCGGTGCGTTCGTGGTGTTTCGGCTGGTAGCCGAAGGCGAGCAGTCGCTGACGCCTGCGCGTCTGCTCAAGTGGACCGTATCGCTGTGGCTCTGGCCGCTGCTCGCGCTACGGCGCCACAGCTAGCCGCCTACCCAGCGCGCTTGCTCTTGGCGATCTGCCGGGTTACGTACCACTGCTGCAGGATCGACAGCACGTTGTTCACCAGCCAGTAGAGCACCAGCCCGGCGGGAAAGAAGAAGAACATCGCGCCGAAGATGTACGGCATCACCGCCATCATCTTCGCCTGCACCGGATCCGGCGGCGTCGGGTTCAGCTTGTACTGCACGATCATCGTCGCCACCATCGCGATCGGCAGGATGAACCACGGATCGGGCGTCGCCAGATCGTGCACCCAAAGTATCCACGGCGCGTTGCGCATCTCGACGCTTGCCAGCAGCACCCAGTAGAGCGCGATGAAGACCGGGATCTGCACCACGATCGGCAGGCAGCCGCCAAGCGGATTGATCTTCTCGGTCTTGTAGAGCTCCATCATCGCGAGGTTCATCTTCTGCTTGTCGTTGGCGTACTGCTCGCGGATCTTCATCATCCGCGGCGTCACTTCCTTCATGCGTGCCATCGATTTGTAGCTTGCCGCGGAGAGCGGATAAAACGCGGCCTTGACGATGATCGTCAGCAGAATGATCGACCAGCCCCAGTTGCCGACCAGGCGGTGCAGGAACTCCAGCAGCCAGTACAGCGGTTTGGCGATCGTCGTGAGCCAGCCGTAGTCGACCACCAGGTCCAGTCCCGGCGCCAGCGCCGCCAGCGCGTGCTGGTCCTGCGGACCGACCCATAACGCAGCTTTGGTGCTGCTACTGGCGCCCGGCGCGATGGGTTGCAGCGGCATCACGGTGCTGATCGAATAAAGGTTCGGGGCGTCCTGCGCACTGCGGATCTCGCGCAGTTCACCCTGCGGCGGCACCCAGGCGGAGACGAAGTAATGCTGGATCATCGCGATCCAGCCGTCCCTGGCTTCGGTGACGTGGTTCTCCTTTTTCTTCGCGATGTCCTCGAAGGAGAACTTCTGGTACTTGTGCGCTTCGGTGTAGACCGCCGGGCCCGTGAACGTGTAATACAGCGCCGACTCGCCCTCAGGCTTGTTGCCGTCGCGCACGAGTTGCAGGTACACCGACGGTGTCACCGGTTCGCCGCTGGTGTTCTGAATTTCGTGCCGCACGTCGATGTCGTACTGGCCACGTTTGAACACGTAGGTCTTGATCACCTTGACGCCACCCGCCTCCGCGGCGAACTTCACCTCCAGCGCCTGCTGGTCAGGCGCAAGCGTGGTGGGTCCCTCAAGCCGGGTGAACGGCGTCAGGTGATTGGGAAATTTCGCACCGCCAGGCCCCGTAAGGCCGGTGCGCGCGAGGTAGACGCGGTTCTGGTTCCATTCGAGCAACACGACGTGCGCATTGGGATCCTGCTTCTTGCCCGTGAACAGACCAACGATTCCGCTTGCGGTCCAGTCCGGCGCGACCAGTTGTTTGAGCAGTTCAACGCGCGCGAGTATCGCGCCGGTCGGATCAATGTCAGCGCGCACCATGTCGGTCTCGATACGCACCCGTTCCGCCGCAGCGGTCGCCTGCGGCGGCGGCGTTGGCGCAGCCGGTGCTGGTGCCGGACCCTGTCCCTGCTGAGAGGCAACCGGCACGCCACCCACGTCGCCGGGCGAGGGCGGCGCTGCCGGCGCCGCGACCTTCTTTTCGGCTGCCGGCGGCGAGCCTCCCAGAGAGCCGAGCAATGACGGACGTCCCTGCGAGACCTGCCACTTGTCCCACAGGACAAACAGCGACATCGCGAAGATGACCCACAGGATGGTGCGCTGGATATCCATCGAAGACTTTCGCTCTTGCTCAGATCTGGGGCTGCGAATGCTCGTGCGACGTGCCGCAAGCGCAACGCCATTGGAATGTCTGCGGCACAGGATCGACGCCACCGGCACCGTATGGGTGGCAGCGCGCGATGCGGCCGAGCATCAGCCAGCCGCCACGCAGCGCACCGTGCGCTTCAATCGCTTCGTGCGCGTACTCGGAGCAGGTCGGCCAATAGCGGCAAGACCCGCCAATCCAGGGCGATAGCACGAAGCGATACGCGCGGATCAGCGCAAGCAGCAGGCGCTGCGGTAAACGGCTCAAGTTCATGCGGATTTGTCGGCGGCAAGCCGATCGCACAACCGGCGCAGGACCGTATCGACATCATCGCGCAGCGCGCGCTTCAGTTGTTTGCGCGTGATCGTTGCGCGCGCAGGCAGCGGGGCCTTCAGGCGCAACACGATGTCGAAGTCGGAAACGGCGATCGCGGCAAGGCTCGGCGCGCAGTGACGCGCCGCCTCACGCAGGATCCGCTTGATCAGGACCCGGTCGACCGAACGCCGCGCCAGGCGTTTGCCTACCGTGAGGCCAAAGCGCACGCGCCGCGGGGCGGATGCGTCAGCTGCTTCACTCGCTATTACGGGTTTAGCCATTAAAACGAACCAGCGCTGGGAAAAGCGAATCGAATCCGGCCCGGCAACCGCAGCGAATTCGGCTTCGGACTGCAGCCGGCGCGCACGCGAGAAAGCGTACCCAGCCGTGGGCCTTCCTTCGCTCAGATCGCCAGGCGCTTGCGTCCCTTCGCGCGCCGCGCGTTCAACACCGCGCGGCCGCCGCGCGACTTCATGCGGACGAGAAAACCGTGCGTGCGCTTGCGTTTGACCACGGAAGGCTGAAAGGTGCGTTTGGTAGCCATGATTCTCTTGTTCCCAGCGAAGCCGCGTGCACAAGGCACGCGGCCGAGAGGTTGTCGCCGCCGAAGCCGCACGCTTCGGGCAGCGAGGATTCGCCGCAACGGGTTTGCGAATGCCGGTCACCAGGCCGCGCGCGTGCAGGCACGCGGTTGCGCCTCGCCGTGCCACGACAGTCAGCGTCTCCGACGCCGTGCCGCCCGCCCGTTCAGCGAAAAGCCGCGTATTAGACGCGACAAGCCACTAGCGCGTCAAACCGGTGCTACTTGCGGCCGCAGAGAGCTCAAGCGCCTTTTGATCGGCTCACAATTCGAGTTGCCTTCGGCTCGTCGCACCCGCTTATCCACCGCTTGTGCACACCTTGTTCAGAATCACCCGTACAAGTTCGCCACGTCGTTTATCGACTCTGCGTCGCGTGAGCGCACGCTTTCGTGCAACGCTTCTTCGGGCGCAGTGAATCTGGCGCCTTCCAGCTAGGCGCTCACTTGTCGCGCTGTGGATAACCATCGTTGGCCAGACTACAATTCGCCATTCGTCGACTCGACGATCGCGATGTCGGTACCCGCAGTCTCAGCCAGCCGCAAGCGTGGCCACCGCTGATCCAGGCGCAGGTCGGTACACACGAAATAACGACAACAGGACTGCGCGAAGGGGCTCTCGCTCCTTCGCAGAGCGGTCCGCTGAGGGCGGGAAGACAACCTCGATGCTTCACTTCTGGACCGACTGCTCGCGTCTGCTGGAAAGCGAGCTGACACCGCAGCAATTTTCAGCCTGGATCAAGCCGCTCAAGGCGATCGAATACGACTCCGCAACCGGACGTTTGCGGATCGGCGCACCTAATCGCCTGAAGCTCGATGCCATTCGTGCCCAGTTCGCGGCGCGCATCCAGCAAGCCGCCGCTGATGTACTCAAGCGCCCGGTGAGCGTGGAATTCGAAATCGACGCGGCGGAGCCGCCGGTGTCGCACGCCTCGCCGCTGAATGGCGAGAGCGTCACGTCGCCGCTTACCGCGACCACAACGCCCAGCCGAAGCGCCGGCAACGAAATCGAGCGCGCACGCTTGAATTGCGTGCTCACGTTCGATACGTTCGTCAATGGCAAGGCAAACCAGCTTGCCCGCGCCGCTGCGATGCAGGTGGCAGAAAATCCCGGTGGCTCGTACAACCCGCTGTTCCTGTACGGCGGCGTAGGTCTCGGCAAGACGCACCTGATCCACGCAGTCGGCAACGGCATCCTGGGGCGCAAACCCAACGCCAAGGTGCGCTACATCCACGCCGAGCAGTACGTAAGCGACGTGGTGCGGGCGTATCAAAAAAGGGCCTTCGACGACTTCAAGCGCTATTACCACTCGCTCGATCTGCT
>DASQAE010000554.1:0-17823 GCA_035635915.1 Burkholderiaceae bacterium
TACTGCGATACCGGCCAGCGCGTCCAAGTATTCTTTGCCGTTCTCGCCGTACAGCCAAGCGCCCTTGCCGTGGGTAAAGGCCACCGGCAACCGGTTGTAGGTGTTCATCAGATGCGACATTGGCCACTCCTGCGGCGGGAAAAGAAAAACGCGGCGCACGCAAACGCCGCGTTGCGCCGATTATAGGAACACGATGCGAGACATGCCTTGAACGGCGACTTCGGCACCTTCGACGTCGTTATCGTCGGTGCGGGCACCGCAGGTTGCCTGCTCGCCAATCGTCTATCGGCCGATCCGAAAGTGCGCGTCGCACTTCTTGAAGCTGGCGCTGACGACAACTACGTCTGGATCCGCATCCCGGTTGGATATCTGTATTGCATCGGCAATCCGCGCACGGACTGGTGCTTCAAGACCGAGCCGGTAGAGGGACTGAACGGACGTGCGATCGGTTATCCACGCGGCAAGGTGGTCGGTGGTTGTTCGTCGATCAACGGCATGATCTACATGCGCGGGCAGCGCGAAGACTATGACGGCTGGCGCGCCGGGGATGGCCACGGCACCAATCCAGGCTGGTCGTGGGACGAGGTCCTGCCGCACTTCAAGCACCATGAGGACTACTTCGGCGGCGCCGACGCGATGCACGGTGCGGGCAATGAATGGCGGGTCGAGAAGCAGCGCCTTTCATGGAAGATTCTCGACGCATTTCGCGCTGCTGCTGCAGCGGTGGGCATTCCGCCGACGGACGACTTCAATCGCGGCAACAACTTCGGTTGCGGCTACTTCGATGTCAACCAGAAGCGCGGGAAACGCTGGAACGCGGCAAGCGCGTTCCTGTTGCCGGTTCGGCGGCGCCCGAACCTCACCCTCTTCACGCACACCTGCGCAACGCGACTCCTGTTCGATGGCACACGCTGCGTCGGCGTGGACGTGGCGCGCTCAGGTGAACGCGGGCGCATCCTGACGCGCACGGAAGTGCTGCTCGCGTGTGGAGCGGTCGCATCACCCCAACTTCTCCAGATTTCCGGTATCGGTCCACCTGAGCTGCTGCAACGCCATGGCGTCGAAGTTCGGCATGCGCTGCCTGGGGTCGGCGCCAATCTGCAGGATCATCTGCAACTGCGGATGGCCTTCAGGCTGTCGGGTGTGCGAACCCTGAATACGCTTGCGGGAAGTTTTTGGTCGAAAGCGGGCATGGCCGCCCAATATGCGCTGCTACGGCGTGGGCCGATGACGATGAGCCCGAGCCAGCTCGGCGCATTCGTTCATTCGAGCCCCGCTGTGACGCGGCCGGATCTCGAGTACCACGTGCAGCCGCTGTCGCTCGATCGATTCGGCGAGCCGCTGCACGCCTTCGATGCGTTCACCGCATCGGTCTGCCATCTTCGTCCGCAGTCGCGCGGAACTATTTGGATTCGATCCGCCGATCCATACGAGGCACCGCGGATTGCGCCGAACTACCTCGCCACGGAGAGCGATCGAGCGATGGCGGCGGCGGCTTTGCGCCTGACCCGGCGCATCGTTGCGGCGCAGCCGCTCGCGGCGTATTCACCGCTCGAATTCAGACCCGGGCCGGAACTGCAAACCGACGAGGAACTCACACGCGCGGCCGGCGAAATCGGTACCACGATCTTTCACCCGATCGGAACCGCAAAAATGGGTCCGGTTGCCGATCCGGCGGCGGTCGTCGATGCAGAACTGCGCATGCATGGTCTCGCAGGCCTGCGTGTCATCGACGCTTCAGTGATGCCGACCATCACATCCGGCAACACCAATGCACCGACGTTGATGATCGCCGAGAAGGGTGCTGCGATGGTTGCTGCCGCACTGCGTGCGGCCTGACGGGCATCAGGCGGCTTTGCGCGCGACGGTTGGCTCGCTCAGCACCGCGATGCGCCGTTCCTCGCTTGCCGTCAGCACCCGGATGCTGGGGAAATAACCCTGGTAGACAACGCCGTGCAATTCGACCTTGTTTTGCACGCGCAGGTAGCGGATCAGGTATTCGACGATGCTCTCCGTAATCAACTGGCCGGGAACGAGCACCGGGATACCGGGCGGGTAGGGCACGATCTGGTCGGCGCAGGTGCGGCCGACCAGGTTGGCATTCGGCTGGTCGTTGTCGTCGAGCAGTGGCATCAGTTCGCCGCCGCAGTAGTACGCGTCACGCGGCAGGTAGACGAGTTCGGTAAACCCTGGGATATCGGGCGTCCGGTACAGCCGGCGCGGCGCGCGTTTTTCGCGTGCAATGCGCATCAACGCGTCGTACAGGCGCGAGCACTTCGAGCGCGTCGTGCCGATGGTGAGCAACAATGTAATGGTGTTGAACGTCGACTTCTCGACCGTGATGTTGAAGCGGGTAAAAAGCTCCTGCTGCAGTTCGTCCACCGTCAGGCCGCAGGAGGAAATGTCGACCGTGATCTTGGTCGGGTCGAGCAGGATGTGATCGTCCTTGACCTCGTCCGGCAGCAGGTCCTCGAGTTCGAGCACGCGAAAAGCACCGGTCGAATTGATCTGCTGGCGCAATTCGTCTGCGAGCATCAACGTGCGCTCGAGCAGCTTGTAGCCCTCGAGAACCGCCTGTTTGCGGCCTACGTCGAGGCTGGCGATCAGGCTGTACATCGGGCTGGTCGACGTATGCATGTTGAAGTTCTCGCGGAACAGGTGCTCCTTGAAGCCACCGTCATTGACGTGAATGAAGGCAGCCTGCGAGAACGCGGATAGCGTCTTGTGCGCCGATTGTGTGACGTAATCGGCACCGGCCTCGAGCGCGGTCGGCCGTAGGTCCGGATGGAATCGCGCGTGGCTGAACCACGCCTCGTCGATCAGCACCTTGATGTTGTGCGCATGCGCCGCTTCGACGATCGGCCTCAGGTCGTAGCGCAGGCCGTCGTATGTGCACGACGTGAGAACGAGCAGCTGCGCATCGGGGTGATCCTCGATCGCGCGCAGGATGGTCGCCTTCGGCACCGGCCCGAACACCCCGTACTTGCGATTGACGCTGGAATCCAGATAGATCGGACGTGCGCCGGACAACACCACGCCATGGTGGACCGACTTGTGGCAGTTACGGTCGAGCAGGAGCTTTTCGCCCGGCGCGATCAGCGTTTGCAGGATGACCTTGTTTGCGGTGGAGGTGCCGTTGGTGGCGAAGAACGTCTTGCGCGCGCCGAACGCCTTGGCCGCCATCTGCTGCGCCTCGGCGATCACGCCGGTGGGCTCCATCAGCGAGTCGAGCGCTTTTACCGACACCGAAAGATCGGCATCGAATACGTGTTCACCCATGAACTCGTAAAACTCGTTGACCCACGGGCTGCCGCGCATGGAGTCGCCGCTCGAGTGACCCGGCGTATGCCAGGCGTCCTTCGCTGCCAGCACATAGGCGCGCAAGGCGTCATAAAACGGCGTGCGCGCACGCTCGGCGATCTGCGCGTTCAGGATGCGGTAGATGCCGCGAAAGTCGCGCTCCTCGCGGTAAAAATATCCATCGACGGCCTCGGCGAACAGGGCGTCGACGACCTGATCCTCCTTTTCCTTCTCGATCAGGATGTACAGGTCGAGTTCCGGGCGCAGCGCCGTGATCTTTTGCACCAGCTTGAGCGCGCTCATCTGCAGGCTGCGCGGCGTTTCCTTGCTGTTCCCGTTGCGGTGGGCCTGGCGGCGCCCGCCCTCGACTACCGCGTAAAGCTTGTCGTCGACGATGACGATCTGCACGTCGCCGTCGCGTTCGATCAGTTGCAATCCCTCCTTGGCCGTCAGCGCCCCGATGAACATGATGCCGAAGGGATTTTCCAGGGAACGCGCCGCCGCGTTCAGGCTCTTGAGAAATTCCTTCAGGATGAGCGGCTCGTCGTTGATGACGAGAACCTTGGAGGTCGGTTTGGCCATGCGGAGGCGCGGGCGTTTGGAGCAAGCGCGGTTTATGCGCGAAAAGGACCGTTAACGCAAGGCTAAAGAGACCGTTGACCGGGCGCCGAACGGGCTAATCTCCAATCGAAGACGCCCGCGTCGGCTTGTATCGTGCATGGCCGACCCGCGGGCGTTACCTTGCGCATTTCTGACGCGCCGCCCACCAGGGCGCAACGCACTTGTCCGCGTAGTCGCGGACGTCCATGCGGGCGCAGGAAACATTGGCGCCGTCGGACAATGTGAGCATCATGTCGACTCTATCGGATCTGCCCGCGCAAACCATGGCCGAAGCATCGAACTGGTCGGACCTGCCGGCGAACGGCGAGTTCCTGATTCATGGGGTCACGGCCCAGGGCAGGCCATTTCGTCCGAGCGACTGGTCGGAGCGCCTTTGCGGTGTCATGTCGTGTTTTCGCCCGGGTGGCGCCGCGCTGGGCCGCGACGCCTTGATCGGCTATTCGCCTTTTGTTCGACCAGTCAGCGTCGGAGGCGTGAAATGCGTGCTCGTGGATCCGGCACTGCGCGAGCTGGAGGTGATGGCGCTCGACTTCGTGCTCAATTTCGCGCGCGACAACGGGCTGCGGGTGACCGTGGCTGAGGGCGCCGTGACCGATTAGCCGGCGCGTGACCAAAAAGAAAAGGCGCGGCGACCAACTGGTGCCGCGCCTTTCAGTTTGCCGCGGCCGGTGTGGCCGCGAGCAATCAAACAGTCAAGCCATCCCCTTCACAGCTGCCGCCAGGCGGCTCTTGTTACGTGCGGCCGTGTTCTTGTGGGCGATCTTCTTGTCAGCGACCGAATCGATGATTCGCGTCGCGCTGCGCAACACCTCGGCGGCTGCTTTCTTGTCCCCGCCCGCGATTGCCTTGCGAACGGATTTGATTGCCGTGCGCAAACGCGAGCGCAACGCGGCGTTGTGAGCGTTGCGGATGACCGCTTGGCGGCCGCGTTTGCGGGCTTGTTTGCTGTTGGCCATGAGGTTTCCTGGCTGCTTCCTGTCGTTCGCTATCTTTCGCGCTGTCTTTCGATCAGCCGGGTTCGTGTATCCGGTTCGGTTTTCCGAGTCGGCGCCCGAAAAGCCCTAAACTATACCAGCGCACACGAGCGCGAACAATTCACGCCATCACCGCGCTGCCAGCGCGAGCCTCACGCCGACTGGCCGCGCGGTCCCCTCTGAACCTAGTGAATCTTCTTCGCGCCGCCGCGACCATATCGAGCCTCACGCTGCTTTCGCGGGTGACCGGGCTTGTGCGCGACCTGCTGATTTCGCGCATCTTCGGGGTGAGCGCCGCAACGGACGCGTTTAACGTCGCGTTCCGCATCCCGAATCTGCTGCGACGGTTGTTCGCCGAGGGTGCGTTTCAGCAGGCCTTCGTTCCGGTCCTCGCGGACACGCGCACGCGCCACGGCGACGCTGGCATGCGCCATCTCGTCGATCACGTCGCGGCCGCGTTGTTCTGGACGCTGCTCCTGGTCTCGCTGCTTGGCGTTGTAGCGGCGCCGCTGCTGGTCTGGGCAATTGCGACCGGCCTGGCGCGCGAGGCAGAGACCTTCGAGCTCGCGACGACGATGACGCGCTGGATGTTCCCGTACATCCTTTGCATGTCGCTGGTGGCGTTTGCGGCCGGCGTTCTCAACACGTTCAAACGTTTTGCGGTCCCTGCGGTCACGCCGGTGCTGCTGAATCTTTCGTTCATCGCTTGCGCGCTGTGGCTCGCGCCAAAAATGGCGACGCCGATTTTTTCGCTCGCACTCGCGGTGATCATCGGCGGCCTGCTGCAGCTGGGCCTGCAGGTGCCGGCCTTGTATCGCCTTGGCATGTTGCCGCGGTTCGGCAATCCGCTGACCGGTTTTCGCGACCAGGACGTGCGACGCATCCTGCGTCTCATGCTGCCGGCGGTCTTCGCGGTTTCGGTGGCACAGATCTCGATCATCATCAACACGAACATCGCTTCGCGTCTGGCCACCGGCAGTGTCACCTGGCTGGCGTTCGCCGATCGACTGATGGAGTTTCCAACCGCGCTGCTGGGAGTTGCGTTGGGTACGGTGCTTTTGCCAAGCCTGTCAGCCGCGTTCGCCGAGGAGCGCACGGCCGACTACGGCCGCTTGCTCGACTGGGGGCTGCGCCTGACCTTGCTGCTCGCATTGCCGGCGGCTGCGGGACTTGGCCTGCTTGCTGAAGGACTTGTCGCGGTGCTGTTTCAGGGCGGCAAGTTCTCCTGGTACGACGTGCAGCAGACTGCGCTCGCACTGATTGGATATGCGATCGGATTGATTGGCCTGATCGCGGTGAAAATCCTTGCGCCGGGCTTCTATGCGCAGCGCGATATCAAGACACCGGTGAAGATCGCGGTGAGCTCGCTCATCGTGACTCAAGTTGCAAATATCGGACTCGTCCCGTGGCTTGGGCATGCAGGTCTTGCGCTCTCGGTGAGCCTGGGTGCCTGTGCCAACGCCGCGTTGTTGTTCGCCGGCCTATGGCGGCGCCGGATTTTCCTGCCGCAACCTGGTTGGGGCGGCTTTTCGCTTCGCCTTGCCCTGGGCCTGGGCGCCATGGTCGCGTGGCTGCTTTGGATGCGGTTTGCGGTTGACTGGGCCGGGCCGGCCCCATGGTCAACGCATGCGTTGCTGCTGGCCGCGATCATCGCCGCGGCGGGGGTGATCTACTTCGGGGCGTTGTGGCTGCTTGGGTTCAGGCCGCGCGATTTCGTCCTGCGCGGCTGAACTCCTACCGGGCAACGTAGATCAAAGCTTGGCCAGCATCGCCTCGGCACCGCTTACTTCGAACTTGCCCGGGGCTTCGATGTTGAGCGATTTGACCACGCCGTCTTCGATCAGCATGGAAAAGCGCTGGCTACGCACGCCCATGCCCCGCCCTGTCAGATCAAGCTCGAGACCGAGCTTCTTCGTGTAGTCGGCCGAACCGTCCGCCATCATGCGCACCTTGCCGGTGGAATGCTGGTCACGCCCCCACGCACCCATCACGAACGGATCATTGACCGACAGGCACCAGACCTCGTCCACTCCCTTGCGCTTGAGCGCGTCGTACTGCTGCACGTAACCCGGTACGTGCTTGGCCGAACACGTGGGCGTGAAGGCACCCGGAAGACCGAAGACAACGATCTTCTTGCCCTTGACCAGGTCCGCCACGTTGAAGGTGTTGGGTCCAATCGAGCAACCCGCGGTTTCGACTTCGATGAACTCCTGCAGCTGACCATCTGGCAGCTTGTCTCCGACTTTGATTGGCATGGGGTCGATCCTCCAGCGGCAGTGGTCTTGGGGAAATATGCAGTCTAACAATCAGTCGCCCAACACGATTCCCTCACGGCGCGGGTCGGCACCGCCGATCCATAGCGTGCTGCCATCGGCTTGCGTTGCGCGCACGATGCCCTGTAAGCCACTGGTGAGGTCAAGCGTGCGCACCTCATGCCCGCGCGTGCGTAGTGCCTCGCCCAGAGCGGCGCCGACGCGTCCTTGCTCGAGTTCGGTCGGTCCATTCCGGCTGCCGAAGTTGGGTAACGCGATCGCCTGCTGAATATCGAGGTTCCAGTCGAGCACGGCGACGATGGTCTTGCCTACGTAATTGATGATCTGCGATCCACCCGGCGAACCCAGGGTTGCAACCAGCCGTCCAGTTGCCCGATCGAAGATCAGGGTGGGCGCCATTGAAGAGCGTGGCCGTTTGCCCGGCTGCACGCGATTCGCAACCAAGGCACCATCGGCGCGTATCGCGCCGTTTCCATCCGCTTCGCGCGGCAGAAAAGAGAAGTCGGTGAGCTGGTTGTTAAGCAGGAAGCCACGCACCATCAGGCGTGAGCCGAACGCGTTTTCGATCGAAGTCGTCATCGAGACGGCGTTGCCGAAGGCGTCGACGACCGACACGTGCGACGTCGCGGGGCGAAGTGGGGACACGTCCGGAGCCCAGGCGGTCTTCATTGCAGGAGGAACGCCGGCAGAGGCGCGTCCCAGGCTGCGGTCCGTCACGAGCCGCGCCCGCTGCGCGAGATAGGTCGGACTGATGAGGGCCGCGACGTCGACCGGCACAAAATCGCTATCGGCGACGTATTGCGCGCGGTCCGCATAGACCAGTCTGCCGATCTCGCTGAACAAATGGACCGCATCAGGCTGCGGTTGCAATCTGCCGTCGACCAAAACGGGCGGCACGACCGCGATGTTGCGCACGCTGAACATTCCAAGCATCTGCGCTATCGCGATGCCGCCCGACGAAGGTGGTCCCATGCCGCAGACGCGCCACGTTTTGTAGTCACTGCAGACGGGGGGCCGCTCTTTCGCCTCGTACGCTGAGAGATCGGCCGCTACCATGGTTCCCGGATTGCCCGTGTGCCCGCGCACCGCGGCCGCGATGTCGGCCGCGATCGGACCACGATAGAACGCGTCGGCACCGCTGCTTGCGATCACACGCAACGTCGCCGCGAGCTCCGGGCTCTTCAGCCACGTTCCGGCCGCCTTCGGGGTTCCGTCCGCGTTGTAGAAGTAGTCACGTGCGGCGGGAGTGCGAACCAGGTTCTTTTCTGTGGAGAGCTCGTTCTGCAATCGCAGCGGGAGCGGAAAACCGCTTTCAGCGAGCCGAATCGCCGGTGCGAACAGGCGCTCCCAGGAAAGCCTTCCATGTTGCCGGTGCGCGAGTTCAAGCATTCGGAGTGCGCCCGGCACGCCGACAGAGCGTCCGCCGACGACGGCGTCCATGAAACCCATCGCCTTGCCCTGCGCGTCGACGAACAGGTTTTCATCGGCCGCGGCGGGCGCGGTTTCGCGACCGTCGAAGGACTGCACCCGCTTGCCATCCCAGTGAAGCAGGAATGCCCCTCCACCGATGCCGGAGCTTTGTGGTTCGACCAGGGTGAGGACCATCTGTATCGCGATCGCAGCGTCGATCGCGCTGCCTCCGGCGCGCAGGATCTCGAGGCCGGCTTGAGCCGCGAGTGGGTGCGCCGCGGCCGCCATCTGCCGCTGCGCCGTGACCGCGCCGACGCCGGGTCGAAATCCCGACGCTCGTTCGGGAGCGCGAGGCAACTCGGGCGGGCTCGACGCACAGGCGGCGAGAACGAGGGCACAGGCTCCTGCGAGCCACGGCCGCAGGCGTTGCCGAAGAGAATCGATGAGCATGGGCAGGGCGGCTCCCTGACCGAAGCGTTTTGTGGCGCCGCTACTTCGGTTGCATGCGAATCGCGCCGTCGAGGCGAATGGTCTCGCCGTTGAGCATCCCGTTTTCCAGGATCGATTTCACGAGGTGTGCGTACTCGTCAGGGCGACCAAAGCGCGACGGGAAAGGCACTTGCGCAGCCAGGGACTGCTGCAGCTCGGGCGCCATGCCGAGGAGCATGGGTGTCTCGAAGATTCCAGGTGCGATCGTCAACACGCGGATGCCGCTGCGCGCGAGATCGCGTGCGATGGGCAGCGTCATGCCCGCAACACCGGCCTTTGAAGCGGAGTAGGCGGCTTGCCCGATCTGGCCATCGAACGCCGCCACCGACGCGGTGTTGACGATGACACCGCGCTCGCCCTCAGAGGTCGGGGCCTGCTTGGACATTGCGTCCGCGGCGAGCCGGATCATGTTGAACGTGCCGATGAGGTTGATGCCGATCACGCGCGCAAATGATTCGAGTTTGTGCGGACCATCCTTGCCGACGGTCTTTTCCCCTGCCGCGATTCCCGCGCAGTTGATGAGGCCGCGCAACGTTCCAACGGCCAGAGCCGCCGCCACGGTCGCCTTGCCGTCGGCTTCGCTCGAAACATCACAGCGGACGAAACGCGTTTTGCCACCGAGCTCGCGCGCCAGCTCCTCACCTTTGTCGGTCTGCAGGTCGGCGATGAGGACATGGCCGCCTTCGTTTGCAAGCAGGCGCGATGTCGCTCCGCCGAGTCCTGATGCGCCGCCCGTGACGACAAAAACGTTGCCGCGTATTTGCATGGTTCGCCCCCGTACAAGAGGCGACGATTGTACGGTCGCACTCCGGGGTGAGGGTCCCAGACGGCGCGTGCTTGCGGTTCAACGAATGTCGCAGCGTGCCGAGAGCCACAAAGTGCCGCCGATGTGGCCGCCACTCGAGATCTTCGTCCGCAGCCGTACGACGGGAGCGAGACATGCCGTTGCATCGACGCCGAGGCCGTTCAGCCACAGCCGCATCGGCTCCGAGCGAAACCCGAGCGCGTAATGCGGCCTGCTGTATGTCCCAGGTGGATCGTTGCGCGGAACTTCGACCAGTCGGGCGTTCGACCATGCAGCAAGCTCGAATGCTGACGTACTCTGAGGTGTAGATACCGCGATCCGAGCAACGCCGTTGGCGCCGACGTTCGATGGGGACGAGGGGCGACTGCCGGCTCGCATCGAGTCCAGGTAAGTCAGCGCCAGGGAAGTCTCGGCGACTGGCTGTGCCGAAACAATACAAGGCAGAAGCATGGCCACGCTTGCGCTGCATGCGGCGACAGCTAGTTTGTCCAGCGCTTGGATCGGCTGCAGCGTCACGTCGAAATCTCCATTGCCGTGACGGGAATATCGCCGCAAGCGCGGGTCACGACAAGACGGCAAATTCGCGAACTAGCCGTTGTTCGTCGTCCAATTTCCGACAACGCGGCTCGAGCGATGCATCGAAGGTGGGCGCGTACGAGTTGCGCGCAATCAGATCGACGGCGGCGACTGATCTCCGTCGCCGAGGGCACGCTGCATAAAGACCGTGTCGACCCAGCGCCCGTGCTTGAAGCCCGTGCCAACAAAAACGCTCATGCGATCGAACCCGCATGCGCGATGCAGACCGATCGAAGCATGGTTGGCCGAATCACCGATCACGGCAATCATCTGGCGAAACCTAGCCTGCGTGCACGCGTCGATGAGGGCCACCAATAGGTGCCTCCCGAGGCCGCGTCCGGTGGCCGCCGGATCAAGGTAGACCGAGTCTTCGACCGTGTAGCGATATGCCGGACGCGTGCGAAACGCGCTCGCATATGCATAACCAAGCACCCGAGCGCCGTCGGTCGCGACCAAGTACGGATAACCCGCCTGGGTCACCGTCTCGAATCGGCGCAGCATCTCATCGACCGAGGGCGCGTCGATCTCGAAGCTCGCAAAGCCGTGCAGGACGTGGTGGCCGTAGATGGCCGCGATCGACGGAACATCGTCGCGGTTGGCAGCGCGCAGCACTGCAGGCATACCCGCTGCGCGCGCAAAGCTACTGTGCAGCGTGGGCTGGTGTAGTGCCGGCGGGGGCGTCCACCGGCATTGCGACTGCGGTCGTGCCGCGCGCGGTGGCGCGACTCTGCGGCCCGCTGTGGGCTTTGCCCTGTTCGATCACGAACAGCGCGATACACACTGCAAACAGCGCGATGAACATGCCGATCGCGATTCCCATGCCAAGGGCGAAATCGCCCTCGGTTTCAACGTTGTCAAATGCGCTGCGAGTCATGCTGATCCTATCTACCTGGAGCTGCCGGCGCCAGGGCCGGGTGCGTAACAACGGTCGTCGCGACGACCGGAACCTCAAGTGACGTCTTGGCGGGTTTGTCCGCGTAAATGGTCGCGATGATAGGCACGATCAGAAGCGCGACGATATTGATGATCTTGATGAGCGGATTGACCGCCGGTCCTGCCGTGTCCTTGTAGGGATCGCCGACCGTGTCGCCGGTCACCGCAGCTTTGTGCGCGTCCGACCCCTTGCCGCCGTGGTTGCCCTCTTCGATGTACTTCTTCGCGTTGTCCCAGGCACCACCGCCGGTAGTCATGGAAATTGCGACGAACAGGCCGGTGACGATGGTGCCCATCAGTACGCCGCCCAGTGCCTGAGGCCCAAGCGCCACGCCGACCACGATCGGGACCAACACCGGCAACAGCGATGGCAGCATCATCTCCTTGATCGCTGCGCTGGTGAGCATGTCGACGGCGCGGGAATAGTCGGGCTTGGCGGTGCGATCCATGATTCCCTTGATCTCGCGGAACTGCCGGCGCACCTCTTCGACGACCGCGCCGGCTGCGCGACCGACTGCCTCCATCGCCATCGCGCCGAACAGAAACGGAATCAGGCCGCCGATGAACAGGCCGACGATCACCTTGGGGTTCGAAAGATCGAACTCCGGCTTGATACCGGCTTGCTCGAGGCCGCCGGTGTAGTCGGCGAAAAGGACAAGCGCTGCAAGGCCCGCTGACCCGATTGCATACCCCTTGGTGACCGCCTTGGTCGTGTTGCCGACCGCGTCGAGCGGATCGGTGATGTTGCGCACCTCCTTGGGCAGCTCCGCCATCTCGGCGATCCCGCCGGCGTTGTCGGTGATCGGTCCGTATGCATCCAGCGCGACGATGATGCCGGTCATCGACAGCATTGCCGTGGCAGCAACGGCGATGCCGTAGAGGCCGGCGAGCTGGTGCGAGGCAAGGATCGCAACGCAGATCGCCAGTACCGGCCACGCGCAGGCCTTCATCGATACAGCGATGCCGGCAATGATGTTGGTCGCGTGTCCCGTCGTCGACGCCTGCGCGACGTATTTGACCGGTGCGAACTGGGTTCCAGTGTAGTACTCAGTGATATACACGAGCGCACCCGTGAGCACGAGGCCGACGACGGCCGCCAGGTAAAGATTCATGACGCTGGTGTTGGCCTGCGCCGCATACGGTCCGAGAATCCAGTTCGTCACCGGGTAGAACAGCACGAGCGAGATGATTCCGGCGACGATCAGGCCGCGGTACAACGCGTTCATGATCTTGCCGCCTTCCCGCGCCTTGACGAACAAACAACCGACAATCGACGCGAGGATCGAAACACCCGAGATGACGAGCGGGTAGAGGATGCTCGCTGCGACGCCATCCGCACCAGCATCCTTGAAGTAGAACCCGCCGACCAGCATTGTCGCGACGACGGTGACCGCGAACGTCTCGAACAGGTCGGCCGCCATGCCGGCGCAGTCGCCGACGTTGTCGCCGACGTTATCGGCGATCACCGCCGGATTGCGCGGATCGTCTTCCGGAATTCCGGCTTCGACCTTGCCGACCAGGTCCGCACCCACGTCTGCACCCTTGGTGAATATGCCGCCCCCGAGACGGGCAAAGATCGAGATCAACGAAGCACCGAACGCAAAGCCGATCATCGGATGCAGCAACTCGCGCGTTTCCGCGGTAGCGTGCGTGGCCTTGATGATCCAGTAGAACCCGGCGACGCCAAGCAACCCGAAGCCGACCACGAGCAGGCCGGTGATCGCCCCGCCGCGAAACGCGATATTGAGTGCGGCGTTCAAGCCTTGCGTCGCCGCCTGCGCGGTGCGCACGTTGGCGCGCACGGACACGTTCATGCCGGCATAACCCGCTGCGCCCGACAACACCGCGCCGAGCACGAAGCCGATTGCGGTCCAGAGGCCGAGTTGCGGCACGACCGCGATCACGATCGCGAGTACCACGCCGACGATTGCGATCGTGCGGTACTGGCGGTTCAGGTAGGCGCGCGCACCGGTCTGTACCGCGGCGGCGATCTCCTGCATCCGCGCATTGCCGGCGGGTTGCTTGAGGATCCAGGACACGGACCACGCGCCGAACACCACGGCCGCAAGGCCGCAGGCGAGCGCGAGCATCAAGCCGGAAGTCATAGATTTCTCCTTATCGGAATGGCTGAGTAGACGGAAAGCGGCAGCACGCGCGGCGCTAGCTCAGAGCGTCGAACACGCGTTGTTTGATTTCGTCGACCGTGCCGCGCCCGTCGACCTTGCGGTACTTCGGCGCGGCGGGATCGTTTGTGGCAGCCCATTTGGAGTAGTAATCGATCAGCGGGCGCGTCTGCGCGTGATAGACATCGAGCCGCTTGCGCACCACGTCGGCCTTGTCGTCCTCACGCTGGATCAGCGGTTCGCCGGTTGCGTCATCGCGACCGGCCTGTCGCGGTGGGTTGAACTTGAGGTGATAAGTGCGCCCGCTCGCGATATGCACGCGGCGGCCATCCATGCGCTCGATGATGTCGGCATCGGGTACGTCGATCTCCAGCACCACGTCGACCTTGACGTTGGCGTCCCTGAGGCTATCTGCCTGGGGGATGGTGCGCGGGAAACCGTCGAACAGGTATCCCTTCTGACAATCCGGAGCCGACAAACGCTCTTTGACCAGATCGATGATGATGGCGTCCGACACCAGCTGGCCGGCATCCATCACTTTCTTGGCAGCCAGCCCAAGCGGCGTACCGGCCTTCACCGCGGCGCGCAGCATGTCACCGGTGGAAATTTGCGGAATGCCGTAGCGCTCCTTGATGAACGCCGCCTGGGTGCCCTTGCCGGCGCCCGGCGGACCAAGAAGTATCAGACGCATCCCCGTTCCTTGTCTGATGTCGCTGCATCGAGTGCGGGCGCCACTTGTGTACCAGCGTCCCAGCCAAAGCGGCGCATTCTAACCGCAACACCTCGTTGCTCCACAAAAGCAGACAGGCGGGCGCGCGCCGGAGAAGAGGCGAATTGCGCTGGATCAATCGGCCGCGTAGGCGCGCCGCATCAGCTCGAGGTCGGCTGGTGTATCGACGCCTGCCGGCAGCGCCTGCTGCAAAGGCAACACGACGATTCGCTCGCCGTGCCAGAGTGCGCGCAGTTGTTCCAGACTCTCGAACGTCTCGAGCGGCGCGCGTTCGAGGTCGGGATACCGCTCGAGGAAAGCGACACGGTAGGCGTAGAGACCAACGTGACGCCACACGGTGAGTCCCGGCGGTAACGCGCTGCGGTCGACCGCAAACGCATCCCGCGCCCAGGGGATCGGCGCGCGCGAAAAGTAGAGTGCATGACCGTGGCGATCTGTGACGACCTTGACCACGTGCGGGCTGAAGAACTCGGCGGCATCGTGCAGCGCGTGAGCCGCAGTGGCGATCGCGCAGTCCGGGTTTGCAGCAAGAAGGTCCGCAACACTTGCGATCAGGTTGGGCGGAATCAGTGGCTCGTCGCCCTGCACGTTGACGACCACGTCGTCCGCGCCCAGACCTAGCAGACGGCAAGCCTCGGCGAGGCGATCGGTGCCGGTCGCGTGCGTTGTCGCGGTCAGTACAGCTTGCACCCCGAACGCGCGGCAGGCGTCCAGGATCGCCTCATCGTCAGCTGCGACTACGACCTGCGCAGCGCCGCTCGCTGCGGCGCGCTGGGCCACGCGCACGACCATCGGTATCCCGCCGATGTCGGCGAGCGGCTTGCGCGGCAGCCGGCTCGACGCAAGCCGCGCCGGAATCAGCGCGACGAAACGAGTCATCGACGTGCGGTCCGCCTCAACCGGCGTCCGGCGACTGCGGCTCATCGATGCGGCGGCCCTCGCTTTCGAGCAGCACCGGGATGCCGTCGCGGATCGGATACGCCAGACCCGCTGCGCGCGAGATCAACTCCTGGTTGGCGCGGTCGTAGACCAGCGGGCCTTTGGTGATCGGGCAGACGAGGATATCGAGCAGGCGATGGTCCATGGATTGCTGCGCTATTGCAGGCGAGCCGGTTTGATGCGCGCTTCGATCAGGTCGACCAATGCCGCATCGAGTTTCGCTTCAAGCGGCACGACGAAAAGCCGGGCGTCGTTGGCGAGCAGCGGATTAGCCGCGCATTTTACGGCGTCCTTCTCGGTGATCAGCGCACGGTCGAAACGCACGTCGACGAACGGGTTGCGCGCGAAGTCGTAGTGATCGTTCAGCGCCACCGTGGTGAACTCGAGGCCGAACGCGCGCAACATCGCGAAGAACCGTTCGGGCAGGCCGATTCCTGCCGCAGCGATGAATACCTGCTGCCCCGCGCGTTGTTCCGCCGCGAGAGCGGCAAGATTGATCCGTCGCGTCGGATCCTTGAGCGAATAGGCGCAGGCGATCGAAGTCGTCATGCGGAAGAACGGCGAGTAGATCCGCACGGGCGGCGTGAGCCCGTGCAACACCACCGCATCGACGCCATCGAGGCGCCGCGGCGGTTCCCGCAACGGCCCGGCAGGCAAGAGCCAACCGTTGCCGAAACCGGGCTCATGCACGATTGCGATTTCGACGTTGCGTGCAAGGCGCCGATGCTGCAGACCGTCGTCGGCGATGATGACTTCGACGTGTGGATGCAGGTTGAGCAGCAGGCGTGCGGCGGCCGCTCGATCGTTCCCGACCACAACCGGCGCTTGCCCTGCACGCGCGATCAGAAGTGGTTCGTCGCCGTAGTCATTCGCGCTGCCGTTCGGGACTACGAGGCGCGGCAACGCGCGATCGGTACCGTAGCCGCGCGAAACCACGCCGGGCGCCCAGCCGCGGTTACGCAGCGCACGCGTCAATTCGATCGTCAGTGGAGTCTTGCCTGTGCCGCCGATATAGAGGTTGCCGATCACGATAACCGGCACCCGCACCTGCTGCGCGCGCGTCAATCCGACGCGATAACGCCAGACGTCGAAACGACGCCATAGCCCATGCAGCAGCGCGAGCGGAAACAGCAGCCGCGCAACCAACCCGCGCCGCTGCCAAACCTTGACGAGGAAAAATTGCAGGCGCGCCCGGAGCGCCATCGCCGCACGCCTCAGCGCCGGCCGCCCGCGGTCTGCCGCTGGGTCGCGAAACTTATGCGGGGGAGATTCGCCAGCCGCGCCGCCTCCATCACGTTGATCACGGCTTGGTGTGGAGCCTGAGCGTCGGCGTTGATAACCAGAAGCAGCTTTTCGCGGCCGCGGGCGGCGCGTTGCAACTGCTCAGCGACCGCTGCGGGCTCGGTAACGCCGACCAGCACTCGGTCGATCGCGATCCGGCCATCGGCCGTGACGCCGATCTGGATTTCCTGCGGCCGGTTCTGTGTTTTGTTGGCCTCGGCCGTCGGCAACTCGATCTGCAGCTCGGAGAAGCGGGCGTAGGTCGTCGTGACCGCAAGGAAGATGAGGACGATCAGCATGACGTCGATCAGCGGAATGAGGTTGAGCTCCGGCTCCTCTTCGAGCGGCCTGCGAAAGCGCATCAGGGCCTCCGCGCGATGCGATCGGCGTAGAGCGCGTCCAGCAGCCGTTGGCCCTGTTGCTCCATATCGACAAGGAAGGCTTCGACGCGAGTGCGGAAGTGGCGGTAAGAAAGCACCGCAGGAACGGCAACGATGATGCCGAACGCTGTGCAGTACAGCGCGAGCGAGATGCCCTGGGCCAGCTGTTGCGGATTCGAGCCCGCTTGCTGGGATGCGAAGATTTCGATCATGCCGACCACCGTGCCGAACAATCCCAACAACGGGGCGATCGAGCCGATCGAGCCCAGCAGCGTGAGATAACGCGACAACTCGTGTGCCGCGTGCGCGCCCGCGCTTTCAACGGCATGAATCGCGATGTCGCGCGGCGCTCGCTCGTTACGCAGACCCGCGGCGAGGATGCGGCCCAGCGGCGAACTCTGCTCGAGCCGGCCGATGACTTCCACCGTAACCTGGCGCTTTGCATGCAAAGCGAGCACGTCCTGCAGCAGCGTCGCGGGCGCAATGCGCGGCCGCCGCAACACGGTCGATCTCTCGATGATCAGTGCCAGGGCAACGATGGATGCGATGATCAGCGGCCAAATCGGCCAGCCAAGGCTTTGTACGATCGCGAACAATCGGCGGTCTCCGTTGGGCACTGAAAAAAAGCGCCCGCAGTGTAGTCGACGCGTGCAAACCGGCGCTTCGCGGGCCAATCGGCGGTAGTTGTGGACAACATTGTGGACAAGTCGTGGACTAACGCGGCAAGTGCCCGTCCAGGCTCGCTTCGGCGCTCGGGCGGCAGCGGGCCTGCGATGAATTCGCTTGCCGAATCAATCCTTTGGCATGACCCGCCGGGGGCGAGTGCTGTCCGCAAGTGGAGGTCCCGGAAACGCGTGCTTTGTGGACAGTTTTTGCCTCGAGAGCCGCATGGCGCTTGACCTCGAGTCCGGCGATCCAGGAACGACGCGGGAAACGCTGACGGTCTCGCTGCTCAACCGCGCCGTGGCCGGGTTGCTTGCGCGCGGTTT
>DASQAE010000555.1:0-5310 GCA_035635915.1 Burkholderiaceae bacterium
GTCCGGTCATGGAAGGAAATGAGCTGGCTGCTATTGCAGCGCGCGGTCGACAAGTCCCGGTTCGAAGTGCTGATCGAACGGCCGGAAGGCGTGACGCGCGCGCTGTCGCTCGACTTGCGCGACTTCGAGACCGGAGACCTGGATTCAAACCCGTTGCCGAAGATCGGCCTGCGTCCCGGCGGCGGCGCGCCACGCATCGTCGGTCCGTTGCCCAAAGGTGAAGTGGCCGAGGTCGCCGGCCTGCGCGCGGGAGACCGTGTGTTGCAGGTTGCCGGTCAACCGGTGCGGTCACAACGCGAGCTGATCGAGATCATTCGCGCCTCGCCCGGAAAGCCGCTCGAGTTTCTTGTCGATCGCGATGGACATCAACTCACTTTCACGCTGACGCCGGCGCGCGTGCGCGACGCAAAGGGCAACGAGTTCGGTCGCATCGGCGCGCAGATCGATGCGCGTCCGCCGGAAGCAAAGGTGCGCTACGGCCCGCTGGAAAGCGTCGGACTCGCAGTCCGCAAGACCTGGGACACCGTGGTGTTCACGCTGCGAATGATGTGGAAGATGATCACGCTCGAGGCTTCACTCAAGAATCTCTCGGGCCCGATCGCGATCGCCGATTACGCCGGTCAGGCTGCGCTCCTGGGGCCGGCGCAGTTTCTCGAGCTTCTCGCAGTGGTCTCCATCGGGCTCGGCGTGCTCAACCTGCTTCCCATTCCGATGCTCGATGGCGGACACTTACTGTACTATCTCATCGAAATAATCAAAGGCAGCCCGCCCGCCGATTGGATCGTTCAGTGGGGGCAGCGCGCCGGAGTCGGCGTACTGTTCCTGCTCACGGCGCTGGCGCTATTCAACGACATAACCCGGCTGCTTCTCTGAACTTCCGTTGCGCGCCAAGTCGCTTGTCCCCTTGTCGGTGAAGTTTTGCGCTGGCCCGCGCGTGCGTGTGCGACGGCTCGTCGCAGCAGTCCTCGCCGCTGCCGCAGGTCCCGTCCTGGCGCAGGAATTCGTCGTCAAGGACATCCGCGTCGAAGGTGCGCAACGAACCGAACCCGGAACCATCTTCTCGTACCTGCCGCTGCGCGTTGGCGACCGGTTCGATCCGGACAAAGGCGTCACTGCAATTCGCGCACTGTTTGCCACCGGGCTTTTCAAGGATGTGCGCCTGGAAGCCGACGGCGACACGCTGGTCGTGATCGTCGAGGAGCGCCCGTCGATCGCGCAAGTCGATATCAGCGGCGTGAAGGAATTCGACAAGGACACGGTCAAAAAATCGCTGCGCGATGTCGGCCTGGGCGAGGCGCGCGTGTTCGACCGCTCGCTGCTCGAGCGGGCGGAGCAGGAACTCAAGCGGCAGTATCTCGCGCGCGGGCTTTATTCCGCCCAGCTCACCTCGACCGTGACCCCGGTCGAGCGTAACCGCGTCAACGTCGCGATCGCGGTCGACGAAGGCGACGCCGCACACATCAAGGCGGTGCGATTCACCGGCAACAAGACGTTTTCCGACGGCAACCTGCGCGACGAAATCGAACTGTCGACCGAAGGCTGGTTCACCTGGTACACCAAACGCGATCAGTACGCGCGGCAAAAACTGACCGCGGACCTTGAAGCGCTGCGATCGTTTTACCTGAATCGCGGTTATCTCGATTTCAACGTCGACTCGACCCAGGTGTCGATCAGCCCCAACAAGGAAGACGTGTACATCACGATCAACCTGACCGAGGGCGAGCGCTACACGATTTCCGGCGTGAAGCTCTCCGGCGAGATGCTCGGCCTCGACGACGAACTGCAGCAGCTCGTCGACGTGAAGGCGGGGGATGTGTACAACGCCGAGCGGCTGAATCGCATTTCCAAGCGCATCACAGACCGGCTGAGCATGCTGGGTTATGCGTTCGCGACGGCCAACGCGGTACCGGAGCCGAACCGCGACAAACGTGAAGTTGCCTTCACCATCCTGGTCGATCCGGGCCGGCGCGTATATGTGCGACGCGTCAACGTAAGCGGCAACACGAACACACGTGACGACATCATCCGGCGCGAGGTGCGTCAATTCGAGTCGGCCTGGTTCGATTCGGAGAAGGTGCGGCTGTCGCGCGATCGTATCGACCGGCTCGGATACTTCGAGAAGGTCGAGGTCGAAACGCCGGCCGTACCAGGTTCGCTCGACCAAGTGGACATCAACTTCAACATCAAGGAGCGTCCTACAGGGAGCATCCAAGCGGGTGTTGGTTATTCGAGCACCGACCACATAGTCCTGCAGGCGTCCTATTCGCAGCAGAACGTGCTTGGCTCAGGACAGGCGATCTCGCTCGAGTTGAACACCAGCCGCGCCAACAAGACCATCTCGCTGACGCACGTCGATCCCTACGTCACGGCGGATGGCATCAGCCGGACCACGGAAATCTACGAGCGGCGGTCGGATCTCGCGCGTCTTGGCCTGGGTACGGTCGACTTCACGCAGCGCGGTGGCGCAATGCGCTTCGGCGTTCCGTTCACCGAATTCGACACCGTGTTCTTCGGCCTCGGGTACGAAGGCACGGATATCGGTCTCACCGATGTGAGTCCTCCCGCGTACTTCAAGTATGTGAACGATTTCGGCGAGACCACGAACGCCGCGATCGGGACCATCGGTTGGTCACGCGACAGTCGTGACAACCTGCTGGTGCCGAACCGCGGGCGGTATCAGCGCGCCTTCCTCGAAGTCACGCTTCCGGTGCTCGATCTGCGGTACTACCGCTTCACCTACCAGTTCCAGCAGTTCATCCCGGTCACCAACAAGATCACGTTCGGCAGCAACGCCGAACTTGCCGTCGGCGGTGGATTCAACGGAAAGCCGTATCCGCTGTTCAAGAACTTCTACGCCGGTGGTATCGGCAGCGTGCGTGGTTTCGAAGGCGGTTCGCTTGGTCCACGCGACAGCCTTGGCAATCCGACCGGCGGTACGCGGCGTTTTAACGGTTCCTTCGAGATGCTCGCGCCGCTGCCGGGGGCCGACCGCACCCTGCGCGCGCTGGCGTTCATCGACGCCGGGCAGGTGTGGAACGCGCAGCAGACGGTGCGCCTGAGTGAGCTGCGCGCGTCGTCGGGTTTTGGTCTGGCGTGGATCTCGCCGATCGGACCGCTCAAGCTGAGTTATGCACTGCCGCTACGGCGCGAAGCGAACGATCGTTTGCAGCGCTTCCAGTTTCAGATCGGCACCGGCTTCTAGCGGCGGTCGCACACGACTCGCTATGGCAGAATACCGCGCCTCGCTTGTGGGAGTATCGATGAAAGGCTTTCTGCACTTCGTGTCGGTGGGCGCGCTGGTGGCTGGGCTCGCAACCGGCGCGGTATCGGCGCAGGAGCTCAAGATCGGCTACGTCAACTCCGAGCGCATCCTGCGCGACTCCGCGCCCGCGCGCGCGGCGACACAGAAACTCGAGCAGGAATTCGCCAAACGCGACCGCGAATTGCAGGACATGGGCGCCAAGCTCAAGTCGACCGCGGAACGCTTCGAAAAAGATGGTCCCGTGCTCAGCGAACCCGATCGGGCGCGGCGCCAGCGCGAACTCGCCGACCTGGATCGCGATTTTCAGAAGCGCCAGCGTGAGTTCCGCGAAGACCTGAATCAACGCCGCAACGAGGAGTTGCAGGCGTTGCTGGAGCGGGCGCAGAAAATCGTGCGCCAGCTTGCCGAGCAGGAAAAATACGACCTCATCGTCCAGGATGCCGTTTACTTCAGCGCAAAGGTCGATATCACCGAAAAGGTGCTGCGCGCGCTGAACAACGGCAAATAGCCGCATGGCCGCCGGCCGGCCGCAACTGACGCTGGCCGAGTTGGCTGCAGCCGTCGCAGAGCGCAGTGGGGGCCGCCTGGCGGCGGCAATCGACGGCGATGGCGATCGTTACATCGATGCGGTGGCGCCGCTCGAAAGCGCCGGACCCTCGCACCTGACGTTTCTCGCCAACGTTCGCTATCGCAACGCGGTTGCGACGACGCGCGCCGGCGCCGTGGTGCTGACCGCGGCTGACCATGCGGCGCTGCAGCCTGCAACGTCCGTCGTCGTCTGCGAGCAGCCGTATGCGTGGTTCGCGTTTGCGGCCCAGGTGCTCAATCCAGTTGCACAACGCACTCCCGGCATCGACCCAACCGCGCGCATCGACCCCGACGCGAAGATCGGAGCCGACGTATGGGTTGGGCCGGGGGCGGTCGTCGAAGCTGGCACGGACGTCGGTGTCGGTTGCAGGATCGAAGCGAGTTCGTACGTCGGGTCAGGGGTCCGGATCGGCGCCGATACGCGCCTTTATCCCGGCGTGCGCGTGCTGGATGAATGCTCACTCGGCGCGCGCTGCGTCGTACATAGCGGCGCGGTCATCGGGGCCGACGGGTTCGGCTTTGCTCCCTTCGCGGGCGCTTGGATCAAGATTCCCCAGACAGGACGCGTGATCATCGGCGCTGACGTCGAGATCGGCGCCAACACGACGATCGATCGTGGCACGATGGGCGATACCGTCATCGAGGACGACGTCAAGATCGACAACCAGGTGCAGGTCGCCCACAACTGCCGCATCGGCGCACACACGGTGATCGCCGGCTGCGTCGGCATCGCAGGTAGTGCCATCATCGGCCGGCACTGCCAGCTCGGCGGCGCGGCGATGATTCACGGCCACATCACACTGTGCGATCACGTCGTCGTTTCCGGGGGGACATTGATCTCGCGCTCGATCAACGAACCGGGTTTTTACTCCGGAGTGTTTCCGTTCATGCCCAATCGCGACTGGGAGCGCAACGCTGCGGTCGTGCGCCACCTGCGCGAACTGCGCGAGCGTATTCGCGCTCTCGAAAGCCGGTTGGGATCCGCGCCGGATAACAAGGACCCGTCATGATGGACGCACAGGAGATCCTCCGCCACCTGCCGCATCGTTATCCGCTGCTGCTGGTCGACCGCGTGCTCGAGGTGGAGAAGGGCAAGCGCATCGTCGCCATCAAGAACGTGTCGATGAACGAACAATTTTTCGTCGGCCATTTTCCGCACTATCCGGTAATGCCCGGCGTACTGATCATCGAAGCGCTCGCGCAGGCGGCAGCGATTCTGACGTTCGTGTCGCTAGAGACACTGCCGGATGAGAATTCGCTTTCCTACTTCGCTGGTATCGATCGCGCGCGCTTCAAGCGACCCGTGATCCCTGGCGACCAGCTGCGTCTCGAGGCGCAGCTCACGCGCGAACTGCGTGGCGTCGGCAAGTACGCCGTGCGCGCGCTGGTCGACGGCAACGTCGTCGCAGAGGCGGAGTTGATGTGCGCCTATCGCACCATCGGGGCCAAGAGCCCGTAAT
>DASQAE010000556.1:0-3965 GCA_035635915.1 Burkholderiaceae bacterium
CCGCGCCGAGAATGAGGATCGCTGATCCCTCGATCTGGAATTTCAACCGACCGGAGATGTCGCGCACGAATCCAATGCCGTCGGTGTTGTCGCCGATGATGGTCTCGCCGTCGAACTTCAGCGTATTGACGGCCGACGCCAGGCGCGCACGCGGCGTCAGATCATCAGCCAGCTTGGCAGCGTCGATCTTGAAGGGAATCGTGACGTTCAGTCCGAGGAAGCCCGCATCGCGCAGCCCAAGTGCGAACTCCTCAAACCCGTCGATTGGGGCTTCGAGGCGTTCGTAGGTGATCGGGTGATGAGTCTGGCGTGCGAAGAGTTGGTGGATCTCAGGCGACTTCGAGTGCGCGACCGGGTTGCCGACGACGCCGTAACGCGAGCCGACGAGCGCCGCTGGCTGGGTCGCGTTTCCGTTGTCCTTGCGTCGTGTCATGGTTTGTCGTTGCCGGCCGCGGCGCCTGGCGCCGAACGCGTCGCGAACTGATCGTTGGTAAACACCCAGGTCCGTGTGATCTCAAGGATATCCGTATCGCGTGCAACGTCGGGAGGAAACGGTGGATACGGCGCTGCGAGCTTCACAATACGCCTCGCCGCACGATCCAGCACAGCGGATCCGGAGGACTGGTTGATGATCGCATCTATCAGCGATCCATCCCTGCGGATCACCACCGTCATCTTCAGATTGCCATAGATCTTGCCACGCGCCTCCTCGGGATAGTTGTCGTTGCCGATCTTTTCGACGCGCCCGCGCCAATCCTCGACGTAGCGCGCAAAACGATACTCCGAGGTGCTCGGCATGAAGAAGTGCTTGCGTGGCCTTTTCTGGTAGTCGGAGATCGATTTTTCGATGATCGCCTGTTCGCGCGCCAGTTGCCGGCGCGCGTCTTCGGTCGAACCCACGTCCGCCTGCAGCGGCTTGCTGTCCTTGGTGGGTTGCGTGTCCACGGTATCGCCGCGTTTCAGCTGCGCCAGCAATTTCTTCTGCTCGTCCTCGAGTTGCTGCACGGTGCGCTTGGCGGTTTCAAGCGTATCGCCGTCGCGCATCTCGAACGAATTCGGCAGCGGCGACGCGCGCATACCCTGGTCGTGGGTGCCACCGCCCTCGAGATTGGCTTGCGCAAGCGCTTGTGCATTGGTGGGCGCGTTTTCGCTGCGCGCATTGACCAGGACGATTTCCAGCGGCGGCGCCGTCGCACGCCACCGCAACGCTTCCGGATCGACAAACCGCACCGCGAGCGCAGCCGCATGCGCGCCCAGCGACAAGGCAACCGCTGCCATCAGGAACTTGTCACCGAGAACGCTGCCGGGGCTGTGCACGGAACCGCCGTTACGAATCTTCTGCTGGCGAGAGGCTATCGACCTACTTCGTTCGATTGTAGCCAGCGCTACCCGCGAATCTGCGCCCGAAAACGGCGGACGTCGCCTCAGGACGCGACACCGGACGCTCGATGCGCTTCGTCTGGCGGTACGTCGCCGTCGCTTTCGGTTGGCGTTTCTTGTTCTACCGGCGGCGAGTCGAAGAGCGGCATAGCCGGCGCTTGCTGGACTTCTTCGGTCTCGTCCTCAGGCTCGAGCTCTTCTTCGGAAGCCGCCGCCGCAGTGAGAACCTGATGCAAGCGCGCCTCAAGTGTCAGCTCGAGTTCGTCACCGCCGATTACATCCAACTCGACCCGTTGCCCGCGCGGAAGTACCGGCATCCCGGGCAAGCGGGTTACAAACGGCAAGCCGTCAAGGCGCAACAGGTCCTCCTTGAGGACTGTTGCACCGATGCGTCCGATCGACTCCTGCTTCAACCAGCGCAAACACCAGTAGCGTTCCATCCGCGTCTGGAAGGCCGCGTACGCCGTGTATGCCACGTCAAACGCTGATACAACAGCAAAAAGCTCGGCATCGTTGGCTGCGTAAGGTGCCGTTTCACCCGCAACTGCAGCGATCAGTTGGCGTTGATTGACAAGGTCGACGTAACGCCGCAACGGGGACGAACTCCACGCATAGTGCGCAACGCCCATACCCTCGTGCGGGGCAGGCGTTGTGCTCATGCGCACCTTGCCGCTCGCGCGCCCACCCGTGCGCACTAGCGCTTGCGAACGGTAAATGCCGACCCGGCCGCGATCTGCCAACCAGCCACCCCAGTGACTGTTTGCAAGGATCATCAGCTCGGCAACGATCAGGTCGAGCGGCGCCCCGCGGCGGCGCGTCCGTACCAAGACACGTGCGTCCGGATCGAGCTGTTGGCCGGCGCCTTCGACATCGATGGTGTAGTCGATTCGTCCCATGGGTTCGGGCTTGCCACGAACGCGCTCGCGTTCGGCCAAGAGGGCGTTGCCCAGGCGCCACAGAAATCCGAGCTCGCGACCGAACGGAACGCCCGCGTTCTCGAGTGCGTCCGCCGCGATACGTTCAGTGGTGACAGCATCATCAAGCTGGTCGTGCCGCAGATTGGCGGCGATCCGGATGCGCTCGAGACGGGTCTCGAAACTCAACGTAGTGCCGCTCTCTGGATCGACATCGACGTAAAGCGACAAAACGGGCACCTCGCGCCCCGCGACCAGTGAATACGCACTGATCCAGTCCGGCGGCAACATCGTGACCTTCAGTCCCGGCGCATACACCGTCGACATCCGGTTGCGCGCTACCGCATCCAGCGGGTGGTCGCGGCTGATGGACGCCGCTGGTGCCGCAATGTGGATGCCGACGATCGTGCGTCCGCCGCGCGACTGCAACGAAAACGCGTCGTCGATTTCAGTCGTGGTCGAATCGTCGATGGAAAAGGCGGTGACGTCGGCGAGCGGCAGCGAGCCATGTGTGTCCGGCGCGGGAAGATCGGCTGGGAAGCCGACACCACGCGGAAACATGCTCGCGAAAAAGCTGTCGAGGTGCCAGCGCAGTGGCGAGGCGATCGCCCCGCGCGCGAGCAGCAGCCGCAGGGGATTCATGTGCAGTTGGTTGGACGCCTGCTCGAGCGCCTTGAATTCGATGCTGTTGCGGTCCGGGCGGGTCAGCAGAACAACGGCCTGGCGTGCAATCGCCTCCGGCGCCTTGCCTGCGATCAGATCCGCCGTGAACGCGTCCATCTTTTCCTGCTGCAAGCGCTTGCGCTCGACCGCCGCGAGCGCCGCCTTGAGGATCTCGGGTGGCGCCGGGCGATAACGGCCACGCCCCTTGCGATGGAAGTAGACCGGCGCCGAGTGCAGGCGCAAGAGGATGGTGGCTGCTTCCACCGGTGTCGGGGCCCGGCCGTAGTACTCGCGCGCCAGGTCTTCGAAGGCGAATTCGACTTGCGGCGCGCATTCCCAAAGGAAGTCGAGCTCGATCGACTCCGCGTCGCGTTGTGCGGCCGCGAGCAATTGCGCCGGTGCCGGCTGCTCGAAGCGGAGCAGCACATTCGCGTTCTTGACCTTGCTGCGCTTGCCACTCGCGAGTTCGACCTGGTACGCGGCATCGGTCGCGCTCAGGACGGAACCCGCCTTGAACGCGCCGTCTTCTTCGAACAGGAGGTTTTGCGGCATTTCAGAATGTTGCGACGAACTGCTTGATCCCACGCAACATCAGCTCGACCGCGATAGCTGCAAGGATCAAGCCCATCAGCCGTTCAAAGGCGACTGTCACCCGTTCGCCCAGCCACTGCTGCAACTGTTCCGCAAACGCCAGAATCACTGCTGCACCGGCCATTGCGACCGCGATCGCGGCTACCCACCACCAGGTTCGGTGCGGCTCGCGCGAGACAAAAAGCAGCACGGTCGCGAGCGCCGATGGCCCGGCGAGCGCCGGGATCGCGAGCGGCACGATAAAAGGCTCGCCGCCCGGCGCTTGCCCATATACGCCGTCCGCAGTAGGGAAGACCATCCGGATCGCGACCAGCATCAACACGACCGCACCGCCGATCTGCAGGCTTTGCTCCGACAGCCCAACGAGGTCCAGGAACGGCCGGCCGACGAACACAAATGCGGTTAGCACGCCGAAGG
>DASQAE010000557.1:0-3781 GCA_035635915.1 Burkholderiaceae bacterium
CGTCCATGTACACCTGCCCACCATGGGCGTGCACGATCTCGCAGATCTCGCGGATCGGCTCTTCGAACACTCCGTGCGTCGACGGATAGGTCACCATCAACGCGGCGAGATCGCGCGCATGCGCCTGGGCTTTCGCCTGAAGATCGGCGACGTCGACATTGCCGTTGGCGTCGCACGCAACCACGACCACCTCCATGCCCGCCAGCTGCGCCGACGCAGGGTTGGTGCCGTGCGCCGATTCGGGGATGAGACAGATATTGCGTTGCCCTTCGCCGCGTGCACGATGGTAGGCACGGATCGCAAGCAGGCCGGCATATTCGCCTTGTGCACCCGAGTTGGGTTGCAGGCTTACCGCGTCGTAACCGGTGCACTCCGCGAGCATGCGTTCGAGTTCGCCGATCAGTTCGGCGTAACCACGTGCCTGGTCTGCGGGTGCATACGGATGCATGGCTGCAAACTCAGGCCATGTGACCGGGATCATCTCGCTGGTCGCGTTCAGCTTCATCGTGCATGAACCGAGCGGGATCATGGTGCGATCGAGCGCGAGGTCCTTGTCGGAAAGCGAACGCAGGTAACGCAGCAGTTCGTGCTCCGAGTGGTGCGTGTTGAAGACCGGATGCGTCAGGTAACTCGACGTGCGTGCGAGCGACGCGGGGATCGCTTCGCTGGCCGCGACGTCGAGTGCGTCCACACGGGCATTGACGCCGAAGACTGCCCACAACGCTTCGATGTCGGCGCGCGTGGTGGTCTCGTCAAGCGCGATGCCCACCGCATCGGCACCGAGCTCGCGCAGGTTGATCCGGCGCGCATGCGCCGCGGCGTGGATGCGCGCGGCATCGAGCGCGCGCCCGTTGGCGCCCCGCACAGAGACCGTGTCGAAAAACGCCGTGTTGGTCACGAAGCCGGCGTTGCGCAGGCCGGCCGCAAGAATGGCGCTCAAGCGGTGCACGCGGCGCGCAATCCGCAGCAGTCCCTGCGGGCCGTGATAAACGGCGTACATGCTCGCCATCACCGCGAGCAACACTTGCGCGGTACAGATGTTGGAGGTGGCCTTTTCGCGCCGGATGTGCTGTTCGCGCGTCTGCAACGTGAGGCGATACGCCGGCCTGCCCTGCGCATCGACGGAAACACCCACCAGGCGACCGGGCATCGAGCGCTTGTATGCGTCCTTGCAGGCGAGGAACGCCGCGTGCGGGCCGCCGAAACCAAACGGAACACCAAAGCGCTGCGAGTTGCCGACAACGATGTCGGCGCCCCATTCGCCTGGCGCCTTGATCAGCGTCAACGCGAGCAGGTCGGTCGCAGCCGCGACCAGTCCACCGCGGCCGTGCACCGCGGTTGCGATTTCCTCGTAGTGCACGACGTCGCCGGTCGTGGTCGGATACTGCAGCAGCACGCCGAACGCGTCGCGCGACGCCGCGGCGGCGTCATCGCCGACTTCGATATCGATGCCCAGCGCCTCGGCGCGCGTGCGCACGACTGCGATCGTCTGCGGGTGGCAGCCCGCGGAAACGAAGAACAGATTGGACTTGCTGCGACAGGAGCGTTTGGCCAGTGTCATCGCTTCTGCTGCGGCCGTGGCCTCATCGAGCAAGGACGCGTTGCTGATCTGCATGCCGGTAAGGTCGCAGACCATGGTCTGGAAGTTGAGCAGCGCTTCCATCCGGCCCTGCGAGATCTCGGCCTGGTACGGCGTGTACGCGGTGTACCAGGCGGGACTTTCGAGCACGTTGCGCAGGATCACTTTCGGCGTCAACGTGCCGTAGTACCCCATGCCGATGAAGCTGCGAAACACCTGGTTCTTGCGCGCCAGCGCCGCGATCTTCGCCAGCGCTTCTTCTTCGCTCACGGGCGCAGGCAACGCCAACGGTGCCTTGGTCTGAATCGACGCGGGCACGATCGCGTCGACCATCGATTCCAGTGAAGACTGGCCGATGGCAGCCAGCATCTGCGCGATCTCGTCGTCGTTGGGGCCGATGTGGCGCGCAAAAAACTCGTCGTGGTGTTCCAGTTCCTGCAGTTTCGTCATTGCTTGGACTCGCTCGCTTGAATCATGCTGTCGCACGACATGCGCTTGAACAGAAACGTCTGCTTGCGCGTGCGATCAGTGGTGGAGAGTTCCGCACGCAACGTGTCGCCGTCGCGCGCGTATTCGATGCGTTGTGGGAAGTCGTGCTGCGGATTGGCGAACTCGACGCGTGCAGATCCTCGCGTCGTCGACGCAAATCGCACCGCCGGTCGTCCGCCGGGCTGCGCAACGTAGTCGATGCCCTGCTCGGTGCGTTCGATGCGCAGGAATTCGAAATTCGAGCGCGTGCCGCGCACGGTGTGGCCGAGGCCGAGCATCCGGCCCGCCTGCGGCGCCGTCCAGACCTCGATCGCGCCTGCCGCGGCCGATCCATCCTGACCCGACCAGCACCCCGGCAACCAATCCGGCATCTCCTCTGCGGTCGCGTACGGGGCAGCAACCAGGAGCGCCGTTGCCAGCACGATCAGCTTGCGCGTTTTCACTTTTGCGCCGCGACGTTCTGTTTGTAAGCCTCGGGCGTAAGTAGCGCGCTCAATGCGCTGGGATCGTCGGGTTTGATGCGAAACATCCACGCCGCGTAGGCATCGGCGTTGATGGCCTCCGGCGTGTCCTTGAGCGTTTCGTTGGCTGCGGTCACAACGCCGGCGAGCGGCGCATAGATGTCGGAGGCGGCCTTGACCGATTCGACCACCGCACACGCTTCTTCCGCTGCGACCTTGCGGCCGACTTCGGGCAACTCGACAAACACCACGTCACCGAGTGCTTCCTGGGCGAAATCGGTGATGCCGATCGTCACGGTGCCATCGGCTTCCTTGCGCACCCATTCGTGCGAGGCGGTGTACTTGAGGTCGGCAGGAACGTTCATCGAGAGTTCTCCTTGCGGTTCAGATCAGCGCCTTGCCGTGGCGCACGAAGGGATACTTCACCACCTGCACCTGTGCGGCGCGGCCGCGCAGATCGACTTTCAGCGTGTCGCCAAGGGCAACCGCACCCGGCACGCGCGCGAGCGCGATCGACGCCTGCAGCGTGGGCGAAAACGTGCCACTGGTGATTTCGCCCGGCCCATGCGGCGTCTCGACCGCCTGGTGCGCGCGCAGCACACCCTTGTCGAGCAGGCGCAGGCCAACGAGTTTGCGCAGCCGTCCGACCGCCTTGGCTTGTTCGAGTGCAGCGCGGCCGATGAACTCGCGTTCGCCGCTCAGGTCCACGGTCCAACCGAGGCCGGACTCGAGCGGCGACACTGATTCGTCCATGTCCTGGCCGTACAGGTTCATGCCCGCTTCGAGTCGCAGCGTGTCGCGCGCGCCAAGGCCGCACGGCGCGACACCGGCGGCGGCAAGATCGCGCCACAGCGCGGACGCCTGCTCTGCAGGCACCATCACTTCGAAGCCGTCTTCACCCGTGTATCCGGTGCGTGCGACAAAAAGGCTGCCCAAGTCGGTGGCGAAGAATGCACCGAGCGGTTCGGTCACAGCGCGCGTTTGCGGTCGCACTTGCCAGAACTTCGCGCGCGCATTCGGTCCCTGCACCGCGACCATGGCCAGGTCGCGCCGCGGCTTGATCGTCAGACTGAAGCTGCGCGCCGCGCGCGCCGCCTCGATCCAGTCAAGATCCTTTTCGGCGGTGCCCGCGTTGACGACGATGCGGTAACGATCGTCCGCGAAAAAATAGATGATCAAGTCGTCAACACATCCACCCGCCTCGTTGAGCATGGCGGTGTAGAGCGCCTTTCCGGCAACGGTCAGCTTGTCG
>DASQAE010000558.1:0-14397 GCA_035635915.1 Burkholderiaceae bacterium
GCACCCCGGTCTCCTGCATCGCCTGCGTGATGCACGCGAGCCACGCGTCGCGTTCGGGCACGCCGATCGAAAACGGCAGGTGCCTTGCGCGCAGCATCGGATGACCGAAGCGTTCGATGTAGAGATTGGGACCACCGAGCCAGCCACTGAGATAGAGGTGCAGTTTTTCGCGGGCGCGCGCAAGATCGTGCGCATGCAAGCGGCGGATCACGGCATAGGTGGGCTCGCGATCCATCAAGTCGTAAAAACGATCGACCAACGCGCGCACACCCGCATCGCCCCCCACTTGCAGGTACGGCGGCTTCGCCGCACCTGCTTCTTCTTCTCCAACGAGATCGCTCATGCTTCGCGCAACGTCGTGAGCGGCGGCGTCTTCAGGACGTTGCGCAGCCCGATCCAGCCGCCGACAAGCGCGCAGATCGCGCCGCCGACGATACCGAGCACGAACACCCATGGCGTCACGACGTACTCGAACTCGAACGCAAATCGCGCCAGTGCCCAACCGATCGCGGCCGCACCACTCGCCGCGAGCAGCCCTGCCAGGCCGCCGAGGCAGATCATCTCGGCGGTCTGGGCACGCGAAAGCTGCTGGCGCGATGCACCGAGCGCACGCAGCAGTCCTGCTTCGCGCACGCGCTCGTCGTGCGAGCTGGCAAGCGCCGCGTACAGCACCAGCACTCCGGCAACGAGGGTAAAGCCGAACAGAAATTCGACCGCCGCAATCACCTGGTCGAGCACCGCCTGGATCTGGCGAAAGATTGCGCTGGTATCGACGATGGTGAGATTCGGAAAGTCGCGCAGCAGGTCGCCCGTCAGAGTTGCCTTGTCCGGCGCGAGGTGAAATGCGGTCATGTAACTCTTCGGCTGGCTCTCCAGCAACCGCGGCGGCATGAGCACGAAAAAGTTCGCCCGCATCGAATCCCAGCTGACTTTGCGCAAGCTGGTGACCTTGGCGCTTACCTGGCTGCCTGCGATATCGAAGGTCAGCATGTCGCCCAAGCTGAGGCGCAGCGTTTGCGCGATACCGTCCTCCATCGACAACTCGGCGGCGTCGGGCGCATACCACTTGCCCGCCACGATCCGGTTGTGCGACGGTGCCGTCTCGGTGTACGAGAGGTTGAACTCGCGCTCGACCAGACGCTGCGCGCGCTCGTCGTTGTAACCCTGCGGTCCGATAGGCGTGCCGTTACGGGCGATCAGGCGGCCGCGGATCATCGGGTGGATCGGCGCATCGTCGATCTTCGCGTCGCGCAGGCGCTGTGCGATGCCGTCGACCTGATCAGGCTGGATGTTGATGATGAAACGATTGGGCGCATCCGGCGGCGCGGCGCGCCGCCATGCGTTCACGAGATCCGTGCGCGTGACCGTCAGCAGGAGCAGCGCCATCAAGCCGACCGCCAGCGCCACCAGTTGCACGATGGTTGCCACCGGGCGCCGCTGCACGGCAGCGACCGCGAAGCGCCAGGAAATGCCGAGCCGGCCCGTCATCGCGCGCAGCGGCGCAAGCGCCTTGAGCACCAGCCATGCGACACCGGCAAAACACGCAACTCCCACCGCGAACCCGCCGGCGGTCAGGCCGCCGACCTTGAGATCGTTCGACGACCACAACAGCAAGGCAAAAAAGCCGACCATGCCGAACGCATAACCGATGAGCGCGCGCGTCGTCGGCAGGCCGACGTCCTTGCGCAACACGCGCAGCGGCGGCACCGCGCGCAGTTGCGCCAGCGGCGGCAGCGCAAAGCCGAGCAACAGAACCAGTCCGCAAACGAAACCCTGCAGCGCGGGCAGCAGCGACGGCAACGGCAGCTGGGTCTTGATCAGCGAGCCCAGCACTTGCAGCAGGAAAAAATGAAATCCGAACCCGGCAGCGACGCCGATGAAACACGCGACCAGACCGACATAAACGAACTCGAGCGAGAACAGGTGAAAGATTTCGCGCTGGGCGAGCCCGAGGCAACGCATCATCGCGCACGAGTCGAGATGGCGCAGGGAGAACCGCCGCGCGGCCGCCGCTACCGCGACGGCGGCGATCATCGCGGCAAGCAGAGCAACCAGCGCCAGAAATCGCTGCGCCCGTTCCAGCGTGCGCTGCATCTCGGGCCTTCCGCCTTCGAGCGACTCGATCTGCTGGCCGCGGCCGAGGCGCTCACTCAGCCACGCCGAGTACGCCCGTACCGCGTTGCGCTCCCCTGCAAGCAACAGGCGATAGGTGACACGCGAACCCGGCTGGATCAGTTGCGTCGCGGGCAGATCGGCGAGGTTGAGCATCACGCGGGGTGCGAAGTTGATGAACCCGGCGCCGCGATCGGGCTCGATCGAGATCAGTTCACTCACCGTGAACGTCTCTTCGCCCAACTTCACGCGGGCACCGGGCTCGAGCCGCAGCGATGCTGCAACCTGACCATCGACCCAGACCGTACCCGGCTCCGGAATCCCAGTCGCCGGCCGGTCGGGCACTGCGAACGATTTCTGCACTCGCACTGCACCGCGCAGCGGATACCCGGGCGAGACCGCCTTGACTGCGGCGAGCGTGTTCAGCCTCGCGTTGGCGGCGTTGACGGCCATGCTGGGAAACGTGACCGTCTGTGCGACCTGCAACCCATCCCGCCGGGCATGTTCAGCGAGATCGCCATTCATCGGCTGGTCGCCGGAAACCACCACGTCGGCACCGAGCAACTGGGTCGCGTCGCGCTCCAGTCCGAGGCGAATACGGTCGACGAAGAAGCCGACGCTGGTGACCGCAGCGACTGCGATCACGAGCGCCGCGGCAAGCAGGCGCAACTCGCCCGCGCGCCAGTCGCGCAGCGTCATACGCGCCGCCTGTTGCAATACGCGATGAAGCGTCATGAAACCTGCTCCGTTTCGGTTTTGTACGCGCGTCCGGCAATGAATGTCTCGCGCACGACGCGATCATCGCCGAGCACGATCAGGGCGAACAACACCTCCTCGAACGACTGGGCGCGCGCCGTGCGCCGCGCCAGCAGCGGCGTTGCGCGTGGGTCGAGCACGACCAGATCGGCATCGAAGCCAGGCTCCAGCCTGCCAACCACATCTTGCCAGCCGAGCGCGACCGCACCGCCGCGGCTGGCCCAGTACCAGAGCTGCGGTGCAGTCAACGGCTCGCCCTTCAGGCGCGCCACTTCGTGCGCAGACTGCATGGTTTCCAGCATCGAAAACGATTGACCACCGCCGACGTCGGTCGCCAGGGTGATCGGCATGCCCGCGTCCAGCGCCGCGCGGAAGTCGAACAACCCACTGCCCAGAAACAGGTTCGAGGTGGGACAGACGGCAGCGGATGCACCGGAAGCCTGCATGCGTCGCCGATCGTCCGCATCCAGCCAGATGCAGTGCGCATACATCGCGCGCTCGCGCAACAGGCCTGCGCGATCGTAGACGTCGAGATAACTGCGCGCGTCTGGGTAAAGTTCCTTCACCCAGCGTACCTCGTCGACATTCTCGGCAACGTGGCTCTGGACGTACAGCTCAGGACGGCTGCGCGCGAGTTCTCCCGCGAGTTCCAGTTGGCGCGGTGTCGAAGTGGCGGCGAAACGCGGCGTGATCGCGTACGCCAGGCGACCGCGCCCGTGCCAGCGCGTTGCGAGATCCGCACTTTGTTGCACGCCCTCTTCTGCGGTGTCGCGCAACGCCGCTGGGCAATGCCGGTCCATCAGGCATTTGCCCGCGGCCATACGAACGTTGCGGCGCAAGCCTTCTTCGAACAGCGCCTCAACGGAACCCGGATGCACTGTGCCGAACACGAGTGCGCTTGTCGTGCCGTGGCGCGCCAGTTCGTCGAGAAAAAAGCGCGCGGCCTCGGCCGCGACCGCAGGATCCGAGAATCGCATTTCGGCGGGAAACGTATGGCGTTCGAGCCACTCGAGCAGGCCGGCCGCCGGCGACGCGATGATGTCGACCTGTGGCAGATGGATATGGGTGTCGATGAAACCCGGCGTAATGAGGCAGCCCGAATAATCGCGCAGCTTCGTCGACGATGGAATGTCGGCGCGCAGCGTGGCGTAGTCACCGCATGCGGTGATGACGCCCTCTTCGATCACCACCAGTCCGTCTTCGATAAAACGCAACGCGTTCGCCGTATGAGCAGGATCGGCGCTGAAATCAAACAGGCTCGATCTGAGAGCGACGCGCATTTGTGACCTGGCGGAAGATGTACTGCTGGAGCGGCGTCAGGCGCGCGCGAAAAACCGGTCGACTTCGTCGATCAGGGCAGCGCGCTCGCCAGGGTCGCAGAAGCTGGCCTCGAAGCCGGCGCGTGCCAGGCGATAGGCGTGGCCGGCGTCGAGCGGTAACGCGCTGAAGCACTCGACATAGTTGCGGTTCACGTAGCCGCCGAAGTAGGCCGGATCGTCCGAGTTCACGGTAACCAACAAGCCAGCGTCGAGCAGTTGGCGCAGGTTGTGGTGCGCAAGCGTCGGGAACACACATAACTTGACGTTCGACAACGGGCAGACCGTCAGCGGGACCCGCGCGTTTGCCAGCCGTGTGACCAACGTCGGATCTTCCAGGCAGCGCACGCCATGATCGATGCGTTCGACCTGCAGTACGTCGAGCGCTGCACGGACGTACGCAGGCGGCCCCTCTTCGCCCGCATGCGCCACCCGGTGCAAACCCAACACGCGGCAGCGCTCGAACACGCGCGCGAATTTCTCCGGCGGATTGCCGCGCTCCGACGAATCGAGCCCGACACCGACAAAGGTTTCGCGCAATGGCAGCGCTTCCTCGAGGGTTTCGAACGCCGCCTCTTCGCTCAGGTGACGCAGGAAACAAAGGATCAGAGCGCTGCTGACACCGAGTTCGGCACGCGCACGCGCCTGTGCGCGAGCGAGTCCCTCTACCACGGTGGCGATACGCACGCCGCGCACGGTATGAGTCTGGGGATCGACAAAAATCTCCGCCCGGCGCACGTTATCGGCCGCGGCGCGTTGAAAATAAGCCCACGCCATATCCTCGAAGTCCCGCGCCTTGATGAGCACCGAGGCGCCGGCATAGTAGATATCGAGGAAACTCTGCAGGTCTGTGAACGCATAGGCTGCCCGCAATGCTTCGACGCTTGCATACGCCAGCGCGACGTTGTTGCGTTTGGCGAGCGCGAAGATCAATTCAGGTTCGAGCGAGCCTTCGATGTGAATGTGTAGCTCCGCCTTGGGCATTGCCTGCACGAGCGCCAGCACGCGCTCGCGCCCGATACGCGCGGGATCGAAAGGCAGGGAGTTGGCGTTCATGACCGTGACGCGGCAGGCAGCTTCCTGGTTTGGGCACGCAACTGTAGCGCCACGCAATCCACTCGGTACGCCGCGTCGAGCGATTCCCCGCCGGGCACCCGCAAGCGCTGAATGACTACCGATGTGCGCGGCCGAGCACCGCGAGCAAGATCCGGCTTTGGCCCTCGACGTACGCCGAGCGATCGAAGCCGCCGAAGGTTTCGTCCACCCTCAGGCCCGCTTGCGTGGCCAACGTCGTCAGTTCGTCGAGTGAGCTTGGCTTCCAATCGAACTCGCGCGTGCGCCGGTCGAGCGACTCCTGGTGGCGCCACGCCAGGAACTCCCACGTCGTGCACCAGCGTCCGCCGGGCGTGCGCCGCATCGAGTAATAGTGCTGAAAACGGGTAGCGCCGATCGTGCGCTCCGCTTTCAACTGATGTGCCAGCTCTTCGCGCAGCGGGCTTTCGACCGGCACCTCGACGACGCAACGTCCACCGTCACGCAGATGCGCAGCCGCATACTGAAACATCTTCGCGCGCGCTGGCGCGTCGAGCAGATGCAGCACCGCAAGCGAGAGACAGGCGTCAAAACGTTCGCCGAGATCGAACCCGAGCGGCTTCGGCAAGGGCGTCAATTGTTGCCGCAAATCCGCGCGTCCTGCCAGGCGCACGAGCAGCGCCGCATACATCTCGACATCCGGTTCGAGCACGGTAACTTTGTAGCCGTCAGCTGCAAGCGCGAATGCGAGCGTCCCCGTCCCGGCACCGATGTCGAGGACTGAACTGCCGTGCGGCAGAAGCGCCCGCACAAAAGTCGCTTCGGGCAGCGAGCCTGGCTCGGCCGCGTCCGCAAAAAGGTCGTAGTACTGCGCGACGCCCTGGCTGTACATGCACCGCACCGAATGAATGCGCTTCCTGACAAGTGAGCTTACCGTCGCGGCGGTGCACCGCCAAATTTGCGGCAACTTTTGCCGATTCTCGAGTTAACCGTGCAGGCCACTTCAGAGGGGACCGCATCGTATGAGGCCGGCCCATCGGCCGCGATCTCGGCACGCCACGTGCTCTAACCCCTACGCGCACACGGCGCGTGCGCCGGATCGTCGTGCACCTTGCGCAGACCACGCACCTTTCGCGTGCGTCATTAATCGAGTCCGACGGCGCAGTCAGGAGCTCCAGCATGTACACGGAAGAATGTCGATGGTCGGCTCGTCAGGCGACGAGTTTCATGTTGGTGCTGTTGGTGGCCGCGCTTGCAGGATGTTCCGCGCCTGGGATGCGCATGGATGCAACTGCGGAGCGCAATTCGAATCCGGGTGGCGCCGATTCCGGTGACATCGCCAAACGCGCCGACATCTACGCGATCAGTCCCAAGCTCGTGGCGACGATGGCGGCGCAGCGCGACGCCGAGATCAAACAAGCACGTCTGAATGTAGGCAGGGCGCCAGGCGAGCAGCCGGTATACAGCTACATCCTCGGGCCGCAGGACGTACTTCGCATCACGGTGTGGAATCACCCCGAACTCACCAATCCGAGCGGAACGGCAAATGAACTTTCCGGCCGCATCATCAACGCCGACGGCACGTTCTTCTACCCCTTCGTGGGCAACGTGCCGGCGAGTGGAAAGACCGTGCAAGAGGTGCGCAACATGCTCGAGCGCGGCCTGAGCAACATCCTCAAGAGTCCGCAGATCGACGTTTCGGTTCTGCAGTATCGCAGCCAGCGCGTATTTGTCGCGGGCGAGGTGCGCAATCCGGGCGCGGTGCCTATCACCGACGTGCCGGTGAGCATCGCCGATGCGGTTGCTGCAACCGGCGGCCTTGGCCCCGAGGCCGATTTGTCGAACGTGACCGTCACGCGCGCCGACAAGACGTTCGTCGTCGATTTGTACGGCCTTTATTACGACGGTGAGATCGGGCGCAACACCCGGCTGCAGAGCGGTGACATTCTCAACGTGCCCGACCGGCGCTACAACAAGGTATTCGTGCTCGGCGAGACTCTGAAGCCGGGCTCGCTGCAGATGCCACGCGGTCGCATGTCGCTCTCGGAGGCGTTGAGCGATACCGGCGGCGTCAATCCGCTGAGCGCCAATTCGGGCCAGATCTACGTGATCCGCCAAGGCGCCAACAACCGCATCCAGATCTTTCACCTGAACGCCGAGACCGCGGATGCGCTGATCGTGGCCGACCGCTTCGATCTGCGCGCGCGTGACGTGGTGTACGTCGACGCCGCCAAGGTGGCCCGCTTCGCGCGCGTGATCAACAACCTGATCCCGACGCTCGACCTGCTTCGCCAATCGATCGACGACTTCTCTCCAAGGTTCCCGCGATGAACCCTTCCGCTCGACGTGAGCTGGCGCCGGCGGTGGCTGCGCCTGTAGGGCCGGTGCTCCAGCAGGTTGCCGCTTACGACAGCGGCGAGCAGGACAGCCAACTGCGCGGCACGTTCAACACGTTGCTGCAGCACTTGCCGCTGGTGGCGATCGCGTTTCTCGCCACACTGCTCCTCGGCATCATTTATCTGATGCTTGCGCCGAGCGTCTACCGCGTCGACGCATTGGTGCAATTGGACGACCGCAAGCAGACCTCGACTTTGACCGGTTCGCGCGAGGCGGGCGGCGCGCTGCAGTTGCCTTCCACCCCGCTGCTCGGCGAAATCGACATTCTCCGTTCGCGCGAGCTGCTGCTCAAATCGGTCGCCGCTTCCGGCGCGGACATGGATATCGAGGTCGCCAACCGCATGCCGTTGTTCGGCCGCGCTTATGCGCGCTGGCACGCGGCGACGCAGGAAGGCGGCGTGGCAGCCGCACCGCTCGGACTCAGATCGTACGCATGGGGCGGCGAGCGGCTGCGGCTCGCGATTTTCGAAGTTCCCGTCAGCAGCCTCGATCGCGAGTTCAAGCTGGTAGGTAACGGATCAAGCTGGGATTTGTACGACGACGACGGCAAGCGCGTCGGTCAAGGCCGGGTCGGCACGCCGGCTTCGTTCACGATCGAGGGCCGGCCTGCGCGCGTGCTGGTGTCGCACCTGCTCGGCGCACCCGGGGTGCAGTTCACGATCGAACGCCACAGCCCGGCGGTCGTCTATGAAGAACTGCTGAAGCGAAAACTGCAGGTCACCGAGTCGACGCGCCAGTCCGGTGTGATCCGCCTGGTTTATGAGACCAACGATCGCGAGCGTGGCGTGCGCCTGCTCGACGAACTCACGCGCAACTACGTCCAATACACGATCCAGCGCCGCACCTCCGAGGCGGAACAGTCGCTGCGTTTTGTAGAGGAACAGCTGCCCAGCCTGAAGAAGCAGCTCGACGCTTCCGAACACGCGCTGGCCCAGTTCCGCACGCGCACCAGCACGCTCAACGTGGACCAGGAGACGCAGAACCTGCTGCTGCGCTCGCAGGCGTTGTCGCGCGACATGGTGGAGAACCAGCTCAAGACGCAGGAACTCTCCAAGTTGTTCCTGCCGAACCACCCGGACATGCAGGCCGTCGCGCGCCAGCGCCAGATCCTTGAAGGCGAGATGAAGCGCTTGCAGTCGTCGGTCTCGAACCTGCCCGCGAACGCGCGTGATTTCGTGCAATTGCAGCGCGAAGCGCAAACCAACGCCGCGCTCTATACAGCGCTGCTCACCAGCGCGCAGGAATTGCGACTGGCGCGTGCCGGCATGACGGCTAGCGCGCGTGTCGTAGACCCGCCTGCGGCCACGGAACGGCCGGTCAAGCCGATGCCGGCCATCGTCTTTTCCATCGCGGCGGCGCTCGGCCTGATGCTGGGTGTCGCGTTGGCGTTCATACGGCGTCAGCTGCATCCGACCGTGCAGGACGGCGAAGACATCGAGTTGAAGACCGGCCTGGCGACACTGGCACACATCCCCGAAAGCAACCGCCAGCGCCAGATGATGCGTTGGTACATGCCGCGCGGCGAAGAGCCACGCCTGCTCGCGCGCCGTGCGCCGGCGGAGCCTGCGGTGGAAAGCCTGCGCAGCTTCCGCAGTACGTTGACGCTGCCGACCGCGCCCGGCATCCCCAAGACGCTGCTGATCGCGGCGCCGACCGCCGGACTCGGCAAGACCTTCATCGCAGCCAACCTGGCGGCGCTGCTGGCGGCGGCAAACAAGCGCGTGTTGCTGATCGACGCCGACTTGCGCCGGCCGCGCCTGCATCGCTACTTCGACCTAGCACATCGCGCGGGGCTGGCAGACGTTCTAGCAGGACGTGCGAAAGTATCCGACGTCACGCAGCGCGAAGTGCTGCCCAACCTCGACCTTCTGCTTGCAGGACGGACGCACCGCAATCCGGCCGACCTGCTTGCGTCACCGGCGTTGCGCCGCTTGCTGGAGATCCTCGAAAAACGCTATGACTGCGTTGTTGTCGACTCGGCGCCGGTGCTGCCGGTATCCGACGCGCTCAATTTCGCGCAATGCGGCCTGCGGACCTTCCTGGTCGCACGTTCCGAACGCACCACGACGCGCGAATTGCGTGAGGCCGGGCGGCGCATCGAGGCAGTCGGTGGACGCGTGGATGGGGTGTTGTTCAACGGCATCAAACGCGTGCGTTTCGGTGGCCTCAACTACTACGGCTACCCCGAAGTTGCCTGAGCGAGTCGTCGCAGGCCAACCCAAGCACGCGCCGCATGGAAACCAAACCCGCAGCACCCGCGGCGCTGGCCGCGTTCGATGAGCCGCGCGCGAGTCAACCGCGCACCCGCTCGACGCGCATGCGTGCGCAGCTCGCCGCCGCGCGCAACTTCGGCTGGCTCATGCTCGACAAGGCGCTTGCCGTGTTCTTTGGTCTCGCCGTCTTCGGCCTGATCGCGCGTTGGTTCGGATCCACCGCATCGGGCCACTTCGCTTACGCGCTCGCGTTGTTGCAAAGCGCGCTCGGCCTGAGCCTGGTGTGCAGCGCCGCCGTATTGCTGCCGCGCCTTTATCGGATGCGCACCGGGGTGGCTGCAACGTTGGCCAACGTATTCGTCGTGCGCCTCGGCGGCAGTGTCCTTGCCGCGATCGCCGCCGCGTCGTTCGCGTTGGTGGCGATCGAAGACCCGGTGCGACTGCACCTCGCTCTGATCGTCCTGCTTGCGGTCCCGCTGATCGAACCGTTCTACACCGCCGTCGTTTACTGGCAGTCGCGCAACGACAACCGGCGGCCGACGTTGTGCCGTGCCGCGGGCCTTATGGTGCGCGCGGCGGTCGTGATCCTGGCGATCTTCCTCGGTGCACCGCTGTGGGTAGTCGCGCTGGCCTGGGTGCTGGAAGCGAGCGTGTCGGCTTTCCTCCTTTACTCCAGCGTGCGTCCGCTCGCCACGTTGGGTGTCTTCATACAGCGGGTCACGCCGCAACGCAGCCTCACCTACGCGCGCTACGGCGCGCGGTTCCTGCTCGGCCTCTGGTTGTCCAATCTTTTTGTGCGCCTCGATCGCCTGGTGCTCGGACAACTGTTGCCGGCGCCGGAGTTCGGCATCTACGCAAGCGCGATGCAACTCGTGGACGTGTGGCTGCAGGTTGCCTACATCACCAGCTTTGCGATCGGCCCGGCGTTCCTCTACAAGGCACTGGCCTCGCCCGCCGACTCGCGCCAACTGTGGCGTGTCGCCGCGATGATGGGCGGCTTGGGATGCGTCGGCCTGCTGGGCGCGTTGTTGTTCGGCGAGATGGCGATGCGACTGGTTTTTGGTCCGCAGTTCGTGCCAGGCGCGCCTTATCTCGTCGCCGGAACCGCGTTCGGCGTGCTGTTGTTCGTCGACCAGGTGGTGCAACTGCGAATCACGGCTGGCAACCGACCGCTCGCCCTGACCATCAAATGGGCGGCAGGATGTCTGGGCGCCGTGGCGGTGCAGGCCGCGACGTATCACAGCCTGGGCGCCTACGCCGGTCCCACGGGACTGGCTGCCGGTGTTTTCTTCGGTTGGGTGGCGGCCTGGGCCGCGCTCAGATCGACGCCGAATCAAGTATTCAAACGGGTGCCGGCATGAAGGTTTCGCTGCTCGTCAACAACTATAACTACGCCCCCTTCGTCGGGCGCGCGATCGAAAGCGCGCTGGCACAGGATCATCGCGACTGCGAAGTGATCGTGGTCGACGACGGATCCACCGATGACTCGTGGCGTGTCATTCAGTCGTTCGGTAGTGACGTGCGCGCCGAGCGCCAGGAAAATTCCGGCCAGGGCGCCGCGTACAACAAACTGTGGGCACTTGCGCACGGCGACTATGTCTTGTTCCTCGACGCCGATGACTGCCTCGATCGCAACGCGATTTCCGCGGCGCTGGAAGCGTTCGACGAAGATACCGCCAGCGTCCAGTTCAAGCTGCGGCTGATGGACGAGCGCGGCGAAATTTTGCCGGGCGCGATCCCCTACCTGATGCACGACGGTTATGTAACACCGATGCTGCGACGTTTCGTCCACTACGCGGGCCCACCGGGCAGCGGCAACGTATACGCAGCACGCGCGATTGCGCGCGCATTTCCGCTCGACGCGCCGTTCTGGCGTCGCGGGGCCGATACGATCCCGTTCGTAGCCGCAGCCTTCTCCGGCCGGATTACGGCGCTACGGCGCGAACTCGGTTCGTATCGCTTGCATCGGCGCGCTCTGCGTACGGCCGGCATTTTCGGCAACATCGATACAACGTATCGGGCGACAGTCGAGGCTGCCGAGCGGCGGCGCAACGGCTCGCTGGCGATGCTTCGGCACGGCTACGGGATCAACCTGCCCGGCCCATTTCTGCCGCCTCCTAGCGAAGTACGCACGCGGGCGTTGTCGTGGCGGCTCGATCGCGAGCATCATCCGTTCCCTGATACGCGCTCCGGCCTGCTGCGCATGCAGATCGAGGCGCTGCGGCACTGGCCAGGCTTCGGCCGCGTCGAGCGGTTGACTCTCTTGAGCTGGATGCTGCTCGTCGTGACGCTGCCGGAGGCGTGGGTGCGCAAAATCGCTGCCACCAACACATCGGGCGCAGCCAAGGCATGGGTGCGCCGGCTCTTCAGCGGCGCCGCCACGCAGTCGTCCAGCGCGAATTCGTAGCTGCAATCCGGCGGATCATGCAGCGAGCCGCGTCGACCTTCATGAAGATCGCACGGGAACGCCTGAGCGCCGAAGCCGCGCAACTCTGGTGGCTGCGGCCGGCGCCGCTGGTGTTGCTCATCATCGTTCCGCTTTACCTGAGCTTCCTGGCGTTCGACTACGAGAACGTTGTGCAGCGGCGTTATGTGCCAAACGCAAACTACGTCTGGGGTCTGGTTCTGCTGGTGGTGCTTGCGCTTGGAGCCGCGTTGGGAGCCGGCATGGGCGGCGGCTCCTCAGCATCGGACGCAGACAATGCTCCGTTGCGGCCCGACTTGCGCATTCCGGCATGGTTTACCGCGCCGTTGCTCGTGTTCACCCTGCTCGCGTACGTGATCTGGTTCGGCCCTTTGGCGCTGGAACCCAGTCTGGTGTTCGAGGTGTTCAGCGGCGATCGCGACAACGTGCGCGATGTGCTGCAAACCATGCCGGGCGTCACCACACTGACCCAATGCGGGGCGGCGTTCGTCGTGCTGGTGACAATCAAACGTTTTTCAGTCGGTGGCGCCGCGTTCTGGGAGCGGGCCGGAATCTGGCTGGTGTTGCTGCTAGCGATCGGCCGCGCGTTGATGTGGGCGGAGCGGCTTGCGGTGCTCGAGATCGTCGTGCCGTGGGCAGTGACCACGGCTGCCTTCTATCGCTTCCGCACGCTCAGGGGCGTGCGCCTGGCGGTCGTGTTGCCGCTCATCGGTCCGATCGTCCTGTTCTTCGCCTTCGCTGGAACCGAGTATTTCCGCTCGTGGCGCTTTTATCAGCACTACTACGACTCGATCTGGCAGTTTGCCTACGAGCGACTCATGACTTATTACGCAGTCGCATCCAACAGCGGCATCGGGTTGCTGGAGGAATCGCACGACTGGCCGCAGTACACGGGCCGTTTCGTTTTCGAGTGGGCGTGGACCATGCCGAAGCTCGGCAAGATACTGATCGATGCTTTCGGTGATACGCGCACGGACTTCGGCCGTTTCCTGCTCGATTACGGCGACAAGGAGTTCAACAACCCATCGGGACTGTTTCCGATCGTTTATGACGTCGGTTACTTCGGTTCGGCGCTGTATTTCTTCGTGATCGGCACGCTGGTCGGCCTGGCGCGGCGCTCTTACGCCCGCAGGCATCCGTTTGGGCTGATGTTCTATCCGTTCTGCGTATTGTTCATTCTCGAGCTGCTGCGCTTCAACTACCTTGCCGCTTCGCGTTTTGTACCGATTGCAGGCAGCCTGGTCGTCGCGCTGTACCTGGTTTATGACTTGCCACGGAAGCGACAATCACAAAAGTTGCCGGCGTGGAGGAGGACATGACGATGGAAGCGCTCTCCGGGCGTACGGCGGTGTGGCCCAATTTCGGCGCCCTGATCGCGCGCGGCCGCCGGTTGTGCTTCGAACTCGCGCATCGCTCATGGCGCCAGGCACCGATCAGCCTTGCCCGGCTGCTGGTGCGTCCGCTGCCGGACCGCACTTATCTCGCGCTTGGACACCTGTGCTACTTCGGCACCTGGCCGAACTACGCCGAGCCGCATACTTTCAACGAGCACATTCAGGAATACATGCTGCGTTGTCGTGATCCGCTACTGCACGTCGCGGCCGACAAGATAATGTGCCGCGAGTACATCACGGCGCGCGTTGGCGCGACGTATCTGGTGCCGCTTCTCGGCGTGTGGGACACCGCCGAGGCAGTGCCGCTCGACAGCCTGCCGCGGCCCTTTGTGCTCAAGCCGAGCGCGGCGAGCGGGCTCGTGCTGCTTCTGCGCCCGGGCGACACCCGCCACCCCGCCGATCTGCGCCGCATTCTGCGCGGATGGCTGCGACGCGACTACAGCCGACTGCACCGCGAATGGTGTTATGCGGGTCTGCCGCGCCGGATCGTCGGCGAGACGATGCTCATCGATGAAACCAGCAACTGCGTGCCGGCCGACTACAAGGCGTACGTGATTGGCGGCGCGGTGCGTTTCTTCCAGGTTGATCGCGGTCGCTTCAGGCACCACACGCGCAACATCTACGGCCCCAACTGGGAAACCCTGCCCGCGCGCTGGACGCTGCAAAAACACGCGCCCGATCCGACCCCGTCGCACCTGGCGGAAATGACCGCGGTGGCCGAGGAACTGGCGCGCCCGTTCGAATTCCTGCGC
>DASQAE010000559.1:0-3566 GCA_035635915.1 Burkholderiaceae bacterium
CGCGTTCGTTTTCGGCACCGAGCGCAGCGGCCTTACCAACGAAGAGGTCGCGCGTTGTCACGCCAGTTGCGCCATTCCGGCCGATCCGGCGTTTGCGTCGCTCAATCTCGCCCAGGCGGTTCAGGTAGTCGCGTACGAGACGCGGCTGGCGCTCAGTGCCGCGCCGCTCACGAACCGATTCGAGTCTGAGCCGCCGGCGGGCGTCGAAGCGCTCGAAGGCATGTACGCGCACCTGGAGCAGGCCCTGGTCGAGCTGGGGTATCTCGATCCTGACGTGCCGCGCAAATTGCTGTCCCGGGTGCGCCGTTTGCTGGCTCGGGCGCACCCGACTGCAAGTGAAGTCGACATCCTGCGAGGCATCTGTGCCGCAATCATCAAACGCAAGAATGAACGAGCTGGCTCAAAGTCCCCCGCTCGCCAGCGCGGGTGATCGGCCGGCTGCGTGGATAGAATCGGCGCCCCAGCCCGGCAGCCCCAAGGCGTTCAACATGTTCAGCCGCCTGCGCGAAGACCTCGAATGCATCCTGGAGCGTGACCCCGCGGCGCGCTCGCGCTGGGAGGTGATGACCTGTTACCCCGGCCTGCACGCGTTGTGGATGCATCGGTTCGCGCACGCGTGCTGGCGCCATGGTTTTCTCTGGCTTGCGCGCTTCATGTCCAACATCTCGCGCTTTCTCACGAGCATCGAGATCCACCCCGGCGCCACGATCGGCCGGCGTGTATTCATCGATCACGGCATCGGCATCGTGATCGGCGAAACCGCGGAGGTCGGCGACGAGTGCACCATCTACCAGGGCGTGACGCTCGGCGGCACCTTGCTGACGCGCGGTGCCAAGCGCCATCCCACTCTGGGGCGCGGGGTGATCGTCAGCGCGGGCGCGAAGGTGCTCGGCGGGTTCACCGTCGGTGATGGGGCCCGTATCGGGTCCAACGCGGTGGTGCTGAAGGAAGTGCCGCCCGGCGCCACTGCAGTGGGAATTCCCGCGCGCATCCTGCACAAGGAAGTGGAGGCGCAACGCGAACACGCCGCCAACCAGATGGGCTTCTCCGCGTACGGCTTGTCGACATCCGGCGACGATCCGCTCGCAAAGGCGCTGCACGGTCTGATCGATCACGTCTCAGCGCAGCAGCGCGAGATCGACCGCCTGGTCGCTGCACTCAATCGCGACGGCATCGCGTTGGAGGATGTGAAGGCGGCAGCGCCGAAGGTCGACGCGAAGCAGCTGAACAGGTTGGTCGACGAGTAATTCGTCAACCCCATCCCCACGCCTGCCCCTCCCCGTGAAGGGGAGGGAAGGCGGACTCCTCCCCCTTCAAGGGGGAGGCGGGGAGGGGGATGTGATCCGGGCTCCTACGGCGCTAAATCAACCCGCTGCCAATCGCTACCCGAAGTCTGCAAATACCCCCCGCGCACCGGTTCGACATCGAAGTCCCAGTCAGGCAACACCCACCGCTCGGCGGTAGCGCTATCGAGTGTGGTCTTGTGCATGGCTGGTCGATGCGTGTGGCCATGGATCATCAACGTCACGCCCGCGCGCCGGAGCGCGTCGTCGATCGCCTGCGGCGTGACGTCCATGATCTGCATGCTCTTTGCCAGCTTGCCGGCTTCGCTGGCTGCGCGCGCCTGGCCGACGAACGCACGTCGTTCGGCCAGTGACTTGGCAAGAAACGCACGCTGAAAATCCGGGTTGCGCACCTGTGCGCGGAAGCGCTGATAGTCGACATCGAACGTGCAGTAGACGTCGCCGTGGGTGAGCATCACGGTGCGGCCACCAATTTGCGCCAGCGTGGGATCGACGAGCAGGGTTGCGCCGCAGCGGCGCGCGAAGTCGTTGCCCAGCAGCAGATCGCGGTTGCCATGCATCAGATAAACGGGGACGCCGGAGGACGACAGTCCCCTCAGCGCGGCCTCGACCCGGCCGGCCACGGCATCGTCAGTCACATCATCGCCGGCCCAGAATTCGAACAGATCACCGAGGACGATCAGTTCCGCATGCGCGGCCGCCTCGGTTGCGACAAAACGCTCGAAACGCGCCAGCGTGCGCGGTTGCGACTCGGAAAGATGCAGATCGGAGATGAAGAGCGGATCGGCAAGCGCAAGCCGATCGACCGTTGGAGCCAGAGCGGGCGGCGCCGGATCCACTATTCGACCACCTCGGCGCGCTCGATGAGGACGTCCTGCTCGGGCACGTCCTGATGCATGCCCTGGCGCACGGTGCGCACGGTTTTCATCTTGTCGACGATGTCGGTGCCCTCGACAACGCGGCCGAAGACGCAATAGCCCCAGCCCTTCGGATTGGGCGCGGTGTGGTTGAGGAAATCGTTGTCGGCCACGTTGATGAAGAACTGCGCAGTGGCCGAATGCGGATCGGAAGTGCGCGCCATCGCGACCGAGTACTTGGTGTTGCGCAGGCCGTTGGTCGCCTCGTTTTCGACCGACTTCATGGTCGACTTCTGCCGCATCCCGGGTTCGAAACCGCCGCCCTGGACCATAAAACCATTGATGACGCGATGGAACAGCGTGTTGTCGTAGTGACCGCTGCGGACGTAGCTGAGGAAGTTTTCGACGGTCTTGGGCGCTTTTTCAACGTCCAGTTCCAGCGTGATGACGCCAAAATTGGTGTGCAGGCGAACCATGAATGCTCCTGGGATAGGACGATGGTTATTTGGGTATCTTTGCGCTCTTGATGATCACAGGCTGCGTCGGAACGTTCTCCATGCGGCCTTGCGTGGCGGTCTGCACCGCGCGAATCTTGTCGACCACGTCCATGCCCGCGACCACGCGGCCGAACACCGCATAACCGTCGACGACGGTGCCGGCGGGCACCACGCGCGGGCCACTGCGTGTCTCGACTGTCGTGTCGCTCTCGAACTTGCGGTAGTTGAGAAAGGTGTTGTCGGCGACGTTGATGAAGAACTGCGCGGTGGCCGAGTTCGGATCGTTGGTGCGTGCCATCGCCACCGTGCCGCGTTTGTTCTCCAGTCCACTGCTGGATTCGAGCGGAATGGGCGCACGCGTGGACTTCTCTTTCATGTCCGTGGTGAAACCGCCGCCCTGGATCATGAAGTTGTCGATGACACGATGAAAGATCGTGCCGTCGTAGTGGCCGGCCTTCACGTACTGCATAAAGTTGGCCACCGTCCGCGGCGCTTTATCGGGCTCGAGTTCCAGCGTGATGTCGCCGGCCGACGTGGCGAGCACCACGCGCGGCGCGGACGACGGCGCGGGCGCCTTTCCCGCCGGCTGCTGCGCCTGGGCGCCGATCGTCGCGCCCATCACAACGGCAAGCGTGGCAAGCAGACGAATATGAAACGGACTCATCGAACTTCTCCGTGCGAAGGTCTCAACGAACGGCCCGCAGTTTGGCACTGATTTCGCGGGCGAGAGTGAGTTTGGTCTGGGCGTTGCGATTGTTGGGGTCGAGCTTGAGCGCGCGCTGGTACGCCTCGGCCGCGAGCGCAACATAAACGTCGCCGAGGTTCTCGTACGCCGTTACGTAGTTCGGGTGCGCAATGATCGCCTGTTGCAGCAACGAGCGTGCGAGGTCGAGTTGCCCCTCGTTGGC
>DASQAE010000560.1:0-5438 GCA_035635915.1 Burkholderiaceae bacterium
TCGATTCGCCGCACACGCCGGTCGCTGCGACCCATCTGCTATCCAATGGTCGGTACGCCGTGATGTTGACGGCCGCCGGGTCGGGTTACAGCCAGTGCGGGCGACTCGCCGTCACGCGGTGGCGCGAAGACGTGACCACAGACGCGTGGGGCTCGTATGTCTTCCTGCGCGACGTGGACGATGGAAGGATCTGGTCGGCCACATTTCAGCCCACGGCGGTCGAGCCCGACGATTACGCCGTCGTCTTCGCCGAGGATCGAGCGCGGTTCACACGGCGCGACGGCGCGCTCACGACCGTGCTCGAAGTCATCGTCTCGTCGGAAGACGATGCCGAGGTGCGCCGCGTTTCAATCACCAACAACGGGTCGCGCGCTCGCGAGATCGAGATCACCTCCTATGCCGAAGTGGTGCTTGCCGAGCTGGCGGCCGACATCGCGCACCCGGCGTTCTCGAACCTGTTCGTGCAGACCGAATACATGCCGGAGGTGCGCGGCCTGATCGCGACGCGCCGTCCGCGCCTGGCCGAAGAACCCGCGCTGTGGGTGGCCCACGTGGTCACGCCCGACCGAGCCAGTACGGGAGGTCTCGAGTACGAGTCGGACCGCTCCAGGTTCATCGGCCGTGGGCGCACCGTCCGCGCGCCGGCGGCGGTCTTCGACGGCCGCCCGCTGTCGAACACCGTCGGCGCGGTTCTCGATCCGGTGGTAAGCCTGCGCGTACGCGTACGCCTGGAGCCGGGCGCCACCGCGCATACGGTCTTCTCGACCATGGTTGCCGCCTCGCGCGAAGCGGTCATCGATCTCGGCGACAAATATCACGATGCCTCGACCTTCGATCGCATCTCGATGCTCGCGTTCACGCATGCGCAGGTCCAACTGCACCATTTGGGGATCGAAGCCGATGACGCGCTCTTGTACCAGGAGCTCGCCAACCGTGTGCTCTATTCGGATTCCGCGGTGCGGCCATCGAGCGACGTGCTCAAGCGCAATACGTTGAGTGTCGCCGGGTTGTGGCCGCATGGGATTTCCGGCGACTACCCGATCGTTCTGTTGTGCATCGACGCGGCCGAGGATCGCGACCTCGTCTCGCAACTGTTGCGAGCACACGAGTACTGGCAGATGAAAGGACTTGCGGTCGATCTCGTGATCCTGAACGACCGGGCGAGCTCCTACGTCCAGGACCTGCAGACCCTCCTCGAGCACATGGCGCGCTCCGGGCGCGCGACGATCGGCCAGGACGCACAAGGTCCGCCGGGTCGCATCTTCGTCCTGCGTGCCGACCTCCTCGGCCGCGAAGGCCGTGCGCTGTTGCATACGGCTGCACGCGCGGTCTTGATCAGCGACGAGGGGGGGCTCGCAGCACAGGTTCTGCGTCTGCAACGGATCAATGGCGCTGCGCAGCCAACGCCGCAGGAAGTCGTGCAACACAGCACGGAAACGCAGGAGGTGGAGTTGCCCTCGCTCGAGTTCTTCAACGGACTCGGGGGGTTTGCTGACGATGGCCGCGAATACGTGATCGTTCAGGGACCACGCCAGCACACGCCGATGCCGTGGATCAACGTTGTTGCCAATCCGAACTTCGGCTTTCAGGTTTCGGAAACAGGCGCCGGTTACACCTGGTCGGTGAACAGCCGCGAGAACCAGTTGACCAGCTGGTCGAATGATCCCGTGAGCGATCCACCCGGCGAAGCCCTCTACATCCGCGATGAAGAGAGCGGCGAATTGTGGACACCGACGGCGGCGCCGATCCGGATCGAGGATGCGAGTTATGTCACGCGCCACGGCCAGGGGTACAGCCGCTTTCAGCTCGACTTCGCCGGTATCGAGAGCGACTGGCTGCAATTCGCGAGCTGGAGCGACCCGGTCAAACTCTCTCGTCTTGTGCTCACCAATCACTCGTCGCGGCCGCGCCGGCTTTCGATCACCAGTTACGTGGAATGGGTGCTGGGCACAACGCGGGCGAAAAGCGCGCCCTATGTCGTGACCGAAAGAGATACGGTCACCGACGCCGTCTTCGCCTACAACCCGCTGCATGACGAGTTCGGCACGCGTCTCGCGTTTGCCGATCTCGGCGGACTGCAGACGAGCTATACGTGCGATCGAACCGAATTTCTCGGTCGACACGGAAGTGCGGAACGGCCCGCGGCGCTCACCGTGGAGGCCGCACTCGGTGAGCGCGCCGGCGCTGGTCTCGATCCCTGCTGCGCGCTGCAAACGATGCTCGAACTGAAACCAGGGCAACGCGTCAGTGTGGTGTTTGTTCTCGGACAGGCTGCGGATCGTAAGACCGCACGCGCGCTCGTGCTTCGTTATCGCGCCGTGAACGTTGATGCGGCTCTTGCCGAAGTCACGCGCAACTGGGACCAGATCATCGGCACGGTGCAAGTCGAAACGCCCGACCGTTCGATTGACCTGATGCTGAACCGGTGGTTGCTCTACCAGACGATCGCCTGCCGCCTGTGGGCACGCGCAGCGTTCTATCAGGCTGGCGGGGCCTATGGGTTTCGCGATCAACTGCAGGACACGATGGCGTTGACGCACGCGCTGCCCGATGCCGCGCGCGCGCAATTGTTGCGTGCCGCTGCACGGCAGTTCGTACAGGGCGACGTGCAACATTGGTGGCATCCACCGAGCGGGCGCGGCGTACGCACGCATTGTTCGGATGATCTTGTCTGGCTTCCATATGCAACGGCGCATTACGTGGCGGCAACCGGCGATGCCGCCGTACTCGACGAAAAAGTGCCGTATCTCGACGGTCCGACGCTCGAACCAACGCAGCACGACATGTACTTCACACCGAATGTGTCGCAACAGTCCGGCACGTTGTTCGAACACTGCGCGCGTGCACTCGACCACAGCCTGCCGGTCGGCGCCCATGGCCTGCCCTACATGGGTGCTGGCGACTGGAATGACGGCATGAGCCGGGTCGGTAATCAGGGCAAGGGCGAAAGCGTTTGGCTCGCCTGGTTCCTGTACGCCACGTTGCTGGACTTCGCGCTCCTCGCCAGGCGGCGCGGTGCTGTAGAAGACGCTGTGCGCTGGCAGGAACACGCCGCGCGGCTGCAGGCTGCGACAGAAAACCAAGGGTGGGATGGCGCCTGGTATCGACGTGCGTACTTCGACGACGGCACGCCGCTCGGCTCGGCGGGCAACGCTGAATGCCGGATCGACTCGATTGCGCAGAGCTGGAGCGTTCTGTCCGGTGCGGCCGATCCGGCGCGGGCACGGCGTGCGATGGGGGAAGTCGACGCCTATCTGGTTCGGCCCGGCGACGATCTCGTGCTGCTTTTCGCACCGCCGTTCGACAAGGCCGGCAAGGATCCCGGCTACATCAAGGGCTATCTGCCGGGTGTGCGCGAAAACGGCGGCCAGTACACCCACGCGGCGGTGTGGTACGTGATGGCGCACGCCGAGCTGGGGAACGGCGAACGCGCCGCGGAGCTCTTCGCCATGCTCAACCCGGTGAACCGCGCTTGCACTCGCGCTGGCGTGCACGCTTACAAGGTCGAACCGTACGTTGTGGCCGCCGACGTCTATGCGGAGCCGCCGCATGCGAGGCGCGGCGGCTGGACCTGGTACACAGGCGCGGCGGGATGGCTGTATCGCGCCGGGCTCGAAAGTCTCTTGGGAGTGACTCGCCGCGGCGACACGCTCTATGTCGCTCCTTGCATTCCACCGCGCTGGCCGGGCTTTCGCGTTCGCTATCGCCAGGGTTCGGCCCACTACGAAATCAGGGTCGAGAACCCACGTGGCGTCACGCGCGGTGTCGCGCTCATCGAAGTCGACGGCGTGCGTCTTGAACAAGCCGCGCACGGGTTTCCGCTGCTTGACGATGCCCGGACGCATCAGGTCCACGTCGTTATGGGGTGATGCGCGGAAGCAGGCCGGATGCGAAGACGAACCTGCGGCCATGGACGATCCCGTGCACGACCGCTGCGATTCGAAATGGCCGACAAACCGATCTGCCGTCACTGGGCGCCACTGCTTGGTCGCGATAGCGACGCCACCTAATGCCCATGCGGCAACGCATTCGCGGAAGCGCTGTGCTTCATTGCAACGGGCGCTCTTGATTTCCTCGACAGCTGCACAACCTGACACAGCACTTCGGCACCGAGATCGGTCGATGCGAACGATCGCCGATGGCGCACTTGTTTCACGCCCTAAACACGGGATACGAAGAGAGGCCGGAGTTACCGGCCCGCTTGCCTTTGTGCACGACCGAACGGACGCGGGCCGCGACGTCCCGTACGCTGAATGACCCCCATCGAAGTGGCGTGAGCCTCTTTCGGCCCGCCGCTTCTCCATAACTGAACGAGGTCGATATCGATAACTCGCTGGCAGACGCAGTCGAGGCTGCGCGACTGCTCGCTGAACCTGCGCCGACTGTAGACGCGGATCGCGGTGCGACACAAGTTGCGCCCGAGATTGTGAGCGCGGTCAATCCAGCTACGGGCGAACTGATCGCAAGTGTTTTCGCGACCGCGCCGTCTCGCGTTCCGGCGATCGTCGCGCGCGCGCAGGCTGCGGCGTGCGGGTGGGGAGACCTGTCGTTCCGGAAGCGGGCGGAAGTGCTGGTGCGGCTGCGCGAACTGGTCGCACAGCGGGCGCGCGAGATCGCCGAAACGATTGCGCATGGCACGGGCAAGCCGCTGATCGAAGCGCTGTTGCTCGAAGTCGCGCGGATGATCAACACTCTTGACGAATGCATCGCGTATGCCACCGACGACCTGGCTGATGAGCCGCTCGCTGCGCTGGTTATTCTCCCGGCACTGCTCGGCCGGTACCGCGCGGCGCTGCTGCCACGGACACCGCGCGCGGTCGTGTGCGTCATCGCACGGATCAGCTCGCCGTTCGAACTCGCCATGACGCCGGCAGTCATTGCACTGACCGCCGGCAACGCTGTCATCGTCAAACCCTCCTCGTCGGCAGCCGTGGTGGGGGTGCTGATCGAGCGCCTGTTCTACGATGCTTTCACGGATTTCCCGGGCGTGGCGCAGGTCGTGCACGGAGCGCGAGCACTTGGTGCTGCTTTGACGACATCCGAGGGCGTCGATGTGGTCCTCTTCACCGGGTCGACCCCAGTCGGGATGGGTAGGACTTCGAAATGAGATGCGCCCTGCTTGCCAAGGACCTGATGCCGCCTGCGACATTCGAGCGCAAGCGGGCGAAACGCCAAGCCGAAATCCTGGCGCATCGAGAGGGTCACGCGGCGCTCAAGTCTGGACATGCGCTTTCGTTCGGTGTCGATCATCCTGCCTGCGAAAACGAGCGCCGATCGGTGTTGAAAGATCTGCGATGAACGGCAGCTTCGATGCGCGCGATCTGATGTCGCCCGAGACATACGCGCGCGAAAGCAGGGATTCGCACGCCGAGATCAAGGTACGCCGGGAGCAACGGACAGTGCAGATTGGGCCGAACGCTGCCCTGATGTTCGAGGAT
>DASQAE010000561.1:0-2827 GCA_035635915.1 Burkholderiaceae bacterium
TGCTCGAAGTCCTGTGTGCAGACGTGCACGAGCACACCGGGGCCCCTTGTCGGCCGGAGGACTTCAAGCTGGAGACTCTGCCGGCGCACCTGACGATGAATTTCAAGGTCATCGATGAACACGGCCGCCAACTCGGAATGGGACGCAACCTGGCCGCGTTGCGGGCGGAGTTCGGACAACAGGCGCAACGAACTTTTCAGCACCTGGCGGAAGCCGACGCGAAGATCGCGCAAGGACTGCACGAAACGATCACGGACTGGGACTTTGGGCCGCTGCCGGAACTGCTCGAAATCCGGCGCGGCGGACAGACTTTGGTTGGCCATCCCGCACTGGTTGACCGTGGCGATGCCTGCTCGCTCGAGGTGTTCGATGATCCCGCCGAAGCGCGGGCAAAACATCGTGCTGGCTTGCGGCGCTTGTTTCGCCTGCAGTTCAAGGAACAAATGAAGTTTCTCGAAAGAAGCCTGACCTCCCTGCAGACGACGCAGATGCAGGCGGCGACAATCCCTTCACTTGCCGCAGCCTCGCCGAATTTCGAAGAGCTGCGTGAGCAGGTGGTGGCGGCGGCAATCGATCGCACGTGCCTCGTCGAACCGTGGCCTGCCGACAACGCATCATTCGCCACGCGGCGCGACGACGCGCGCGGCAAGCTGAACCTGATTGCGCAAGAGGTTGCACGCCTGGTGACGGCCATCGTGCAGGAGGCGGCCGCGCTCCCGAAGAAACTGAACGCACTGCGGACCTTTCCGGGCGCGGTAACCGATGTGGAGCAGCAGCTTGCGCGACTGTTTCCGCGCAACTTCATCGTGGACACGGCTCCCGCACAACTTGCTCACTATCCCCGGTACCTCAAGGCGATCGCAGCGCGGTTGGACAAGTTGAAGGCCGACCCGGCACGCGATGCCGCAAGGACGAGCGAGATCGTGCCGCTGCAGTCGGCACTGCTGCGCGAGGTCGCGGCACGCAAAGGTGTGGTTGATCCGCGGTTGGAAGAGTTCCGTTGGCTGCTTGAAGAGCTGCGCGTTTCGCTGTTCGCGCAGGAATTGCGAACCCCGATGCCGGTGAGCGCGAAACGGTTGAGCAAAGCCTGGGAAAGCCTGCGCCGCTAACGCACTGGACCGGTCAGGTGCCTGCCTTCGATTCCTGCGCCGCGGGCCGCATGAGCAGGCCGGTGGTCGAAACGCGCAGCTCCAGCGTCTTGCTGCCATCGACAGCGACAAAAGTGCCGGAGCCGTAGTCCGCATCGAGCAGCGGCGCCAGCCATACGTAACGCCGGCGCAGCGAAAAAAGGTCGACCGGACGGTCTTGTGCGAGCGCGTGCACGCTGCGTGGAGCGGTGCGCTCCTGCTCGATGTCGTTGTAGCGACCGGTCACCCGGCTGAGCTCGTATGCGGTCTGCAGACCGAGAACGTTCGCCCATGGCTTCCACTTCAACACATGGGCGTCAACGTAGATGGCGTCACCGTTGAGCGCATAACTTGCGACGCGGCCGTCCGGGTAATGAAAGGTGGCGACAAAACGTTGTGGCCCGGTGGGCCTGACCTGGATGCGTGCGGCGAGGTCCTCGAACGTCAGAGCGCGATATCCCTGGACCCCGATGGCGAGCGCAGCGGCGAGCGCTCCAAGCGCCAGCGCAAGGGCGCCTGCCAAGAGGCGAACCAGAGCGCGAAGTGGCCGAAGCCGAAACAACGCAACCACCGCCGCGAGGAGCAGCAGGACACCGATTGCGCCTAGGGCAATTCCGGCGACCGACAAGGGTGAAAGAGGCATCGTGTTTGCAAAACGTAGCGGACCGAGCAGGAGTTAACCGCAATTTCTTCGGCCGCGCACGCGCGCGTTCATTGGCCCTTCGTGCGCAGGCGCGCGAAGCGGTCTGGGTAGCTCCTCACGAAATCTGCATCAGCCGAGAGCGCAGTTGCTGCGCGGGCGAAATAAGGCCGCGCCTCGGCCTGCCGGCCGAGTGCCTCGTAAAGTTCGGCGATCTCTTCCAATACGTAACCGTCGACCGTGTTCTGTGCTGTGTCCTCACGCTCCAGCGCCAGTTGCATCGGCAGCGCCTCCTGGAAACGACCTAGCGAGCGCAGGCAGCGCGCGACGCTCCAGCGGGCAAAGCGGACCTGAGTCGGTCTTGCACGAGCCGTCCATTCAGCCAGTGCTTGTTGGAACAGAGGCAGAGCCTGTGCGTAGCGGCCCATGTCATGCAGGTCCCACGCGCTGTTGTTGAGCATCGCCGGGATGAGGGCTTGCGCCTTGGCGTCCTTCGACGAGCGGGCCAGGGTCAAACCCTTCTGATTCCAATCGATCGCTGCCTCGGTTCCGCCAAACGTGATGGCGACCATGTGCGCGGCATCAACGGCGAGCCCGTCAGCGCGCGAAGAGCGGGCGAGCTCCCAGGCTTCGACGAAAAAGGGTCGCGCCCGTTCAGGTGCGCCGGCAGAGTTGAACGTCCTGCCGCGCTCGAGCAGGTAGCGCACGCGCGGCCTCGGGCCGACAGCCTTGAGTTCGGCAGCAACTTCATCGAGCAAACGATGCGCGTCGTCGAAACGCTTGCGCAAGCTGAAGGTGCGCGCAATCTGCGTGAGCAGCGCAAGCCGCTCGTCACCGCTTGTGCCGGCTAGCGCCGACTGAAACCGCGACTCGCTAAGGGCGGGATCGCCATACTCCCAGAGCGCCTCGATGTCGGCGGCAATAGCGACCTCGGCAAAGCAAACCAGCGCGACGAAAACAAGCGACTCCGCAAGCGCCCTGACCGGCACGGCGCGGCTTGGCGCCAGCACGGTGTCTCAGGTGGTCGGGGTGCGACCGCCGGCCGGCCGGCCATGTCCCG
>DASQAE010000562.1:0-3600 GCA_035635915.1 Burkholderiaceae bacterium
GGCAGAAATCGCCGCGGCGCGCCACAGATGACGGATTCGAGCGGACGTCTTCGAATTCATGATTCCTCCGCCGGTCGCAGGGTGAACCGACGGAAGCGCCGCGGTGATCGACAACCCTGCAACCCAATGCGCATAGGCAACCGCAATGCCCAGCGCGGGCTCGGCCGTCACGGTTCACTGTCAGAACGCAGGTGCAGCACGCAGGCAGTGGTGTGAGGATTTCCCGTTCGCTCAGCGTCGCGCGCGAGGGCAACGTCTGGGTAGCGGGTCGAACTGCTTGCGGAATCTGATCAGCAGGCGCTTCGCGTGGTCGTGGCACTCAGAAATGATCGGGTCACGCGCGATCTCATCTCTTCCCATCCAAATACTGCGTCGCCAGCCCCGCTCCGAGCAACACGTCGGCCGGCGGAAACCAGATGTTGTCATTCGCGACCGCCGCGCCTTTCTCCAGCACGCGCACGTCAACGCCGCGGTTGCCGATGAACTCATCACTGCGCTGATTCGCCGCGGCCAGGTTCGCCGCGCTGACACCTTTGCCGCCGGCGCCATGCAATCCAAGTTTGGCGTCCGCGGAGATCGATCGGCGCGCGCCGCCGGCGAACGCCGTGACACACGCGCTGCTGCATTCGCCCGTCACCAGCGTGTCCTTGTTGCGATCGAGCAGCAGGCGGCCCAGCGCCAGCCCTTCGGCTGCGCGGCCGCCGCGGCTTTCGAGACGGATCGTGCTGATGTCCGCGTTCGCATCGAGCGCAGCACGCACAGCGCGCGTCGTGCCGAACTCGAGGTCGCCACTCACCAGCAGTCGTGCGGTTCCGGCACGATCCGTTCCAGTGCTTGGCGCGCGCTCGATCTGCACCGACGCGGGCGGTGCATCGCCGGCCAGCGTTGCCCACACGTCCGGCATCACGTGCCGCGCTGATTGCCACCAGAACGCAGCAGCCCAAAAAAACGCGGCGACGCCAACCGCGCCGCTCAGTAGCGCGATCGACGCCGATCCGCCGCGTCCGACGTGATGCGCTGCCGAGCGCATGACGCCGGTACCCCACCACACCACTCCGGGCAGCAGCAGCAGCACCTCGAGCATCCACAGCGCGGCGTGCGCGTGCGGGTAGTCGATGATCGATACCCGGCGCGAAGCGAACTCCACCAGTTGCACGACGCCCCACACGAGCGCTGCGCTCACGATGACCGTCGCCGCCAGCGGCAACTCGCCGCGCCAGTGCAGCCGCAGATATCCAAAGCGCCGTGCAGGCCGCGGCGGCTTCGAGCGCCGGGACAGAAAAACAGCATCGGCGCGCTGGCGGCGCGGCGATGGCGGATGTGCGCTGGGATCAGGCATGCGACAGTATGTGGGGAAGAGCCTTTCCAAGCGCCCCGCAATTCCGTCTGACACACTGCGCAACTCTGTTGTCATCCCGAGCTGTCGGCTCCTTTGTGATCCCGAGCCGAACGCGAGGGATCTCAGCCGTCGCAGCACCGGGATTCCTCCCTTCGGTCGAAATGACAGAAGTGGATGGTCGGAATGACAGGAGAAGATGGTCGGAAAAACAGGAGATGACTGCCACCATGACCCTTACCCACATCCTCGTCGACTTCGAAAACACCCAGCCCTCGGGTGAAGACATCGCGCTGTTGCGTGGCAAGGACCAGCGCTTGTGGATCTTTCGCGGGCCGAGCCAGAAGAAGTACGACGCTGAATTCGCCGAGGCGCTGCTGCGGCTCGGTGATCGTGTGCGCATCATCAAGTGCGAAAAGTCCGGGCGCAACGCGCTCGACATGCACATCGCATTTCAGATCGGGCGCCTGCTTGGCGAGCTGTCGCAAGCGAGCGACGCGACGGCTGCGGTTTCGTTTGTCGTGGTGTCGCGCGACACCGACTACGAGCCGCTGTTGCAGTACGTGCGCGCGCAGGGTTACGCGGCAACCCGTGTCATCAGCGTCACCGCGGCTCTTGGCGGCGCGTCCGCGGAGAAAGCGGCGGCGGTCAAGGCGAGCAAGACCAAGAGCGCGGCGCCAGCCGTGAAGACCAAGTCGGCAAAGAAGGCGCCTGCGGCCAAAAGTGCCAAGGCCGCATCGAAGACCTCACGCGCGAAGGGCGCTGCAAAAGCCGCGGCTGCTCCCACCGAAACCCGCGCGTCTCAATCGATCGAGGAACTGGTCGACGACGTCGTCGAGCGGTTGCGTGAACATCCGAAGCACCGTCCGACCCGGCTCAATCGGCTGGAGAGCTGGCTTGCATCGCATCTGCGCAGCAAGGTCAAGGATGACGACATCCCGGCCATCGTTGCCGCGCTGGAGAAACGCGGCGTGGTGACGCTTGCGGGCAAGAAGATCGAATATCCGCTGTGGTCGTGAAGTGAATTCGGCGGCCGGGCACTCATGAAGCCCAAAGAATCGCAACTCCTCATCGACGCCCTCGCCTTCGCCGCGCTCAAGCATCGTGACCAGCGCCGCAAGGATCCTGAGGCTTCGCCTTACATCAATCACCCGATCAGCCTGGCCCGCGTGCTGAGCGTCGAAGCGGGCTTGGACGACGGCAAGCTGCTGGCCGCGGCGGTGCTGCACGACACGCTCGAAGACACGCAGACGACCTTCGAAGAGCTGCGCGAGCGCTTCGGCAAGGTGGTCGCGAGTGTCGTGCGCGAGGTGAGCGACGACAGGACGCTGGTGAAGCCGGAGCGCAAGCGATTGCAGATCGAGCATGCGCGGCATCTCTCGCGGCGCGCGCGACTGGTCAAGCTCGCGGACAAGATCTGCAATATCCGCGATATCGCTGCCAATCCGCCGCGCGATTGGCCGCTGCGTCGGCGCAGGGAGTACTTCGACTGGGCCAAGGCCGTGATCGATCAGATTCGGGGAACGAACAAGACGTTGGAGAAGTTGTTCGACGAGGCGTTTGCGGGGCGGCCGTAGGGCCCGTGGCACGACGCTTGCATCTGCGCCGTGCATGAACTTCGAAGACGCACCAAGGAGGATCGTATGAATCGCATGGACGTCACGGAAAAGATCGTTGCCGCCAAGGTGATGAAGGGCATCAAGTGGGCCGACGTTGCCGCCAAGGTTGGCTTGAGCAAGGAGTGGGTGACAGCAGCGTGCCTTGGTCAGATGACGCTGACCGATCAACAAGCGCTTACCGTCGGCGAGATCTTCGGCTTGAGCGCGGAAGAGCGGCGCTGGTTGTGTGTCGTGCCGTACAAGGGCAGCCTGCCCACCGCAATTCCCACTGATCCGTTGATCTATCGCTTCTACGAATTGGTGAACGTCTATGGAACCACGTTCAAGGAGTTGATCCACGAAGAGTTCGGTGATGGAATCATGTCGGCAATCGACTTCAAGATGGATCTGAAGCGCGAACCGGATCCCAAGGGCGATCGCGTGTCGATCGTCATGTCGGGCAAGTTCCTGCCGTACAAAACCTATTGAGCATGGAAACCAAACCGCCGTTGCCGCCTTTCACGCCAGAGACCGCGCGACAGAAGGTGCGGATGGCTGAGGACGCCTGGAATACGCGCGATCCGGATCGGGTCGTGCTCGTCTACACCGAAGACACGCGCTGGCGCAACCGCAGCGAGTTTCCTTCCGGCCGCGCAGAAGTGCGCG
>DASQAE010000563.1:0-2720 GCA_035635915.1 Burkholderiaceae bacterium
ACCGAGGTTGAAGCCCTGGTTCCACGCGTACGCGACGTAACCACGATCGCTTAGAAAGCTGCGCAACGGCAGCGTGGTCAGGTCGCCGGCGCCCAGGCCGGGCAGCACGATCACCGGATGACCATCGCCTTGCGGCAGGCGGCGCAGCCACGGGGTGGCCGCAATCAGTGCCGTGTACTCCCACAACGCACGCCCTTCGAGCAGCATCAAAAGCGGCCCGGGAGCCTTGAGGTCTTCCGAAAAAGACGGCGGCGGTGGATCTTCGTCTAGCAGTTTTCCCATGCCTCGATGGTATCGGCTCGCGTCTGGCATCGATGGAGCGTTCACTCCAGAAAATTCGACACCACAGGAATTGAGACCGAGCGCCGCGGCCCCCACAGTGGCCCTCTCCGCGCAGGACGCGGAGGCGCTCAGCGCCGTGCAGCAGCCCGCGTCCGCGGCGCGGGCTTGCGCACCAGCTGCGCCGACTTGCCGGCAAGCTGCGAAAGGCGCGCAACCGCGTCGCCGAGCGCCTTTTGCGCCAGCGCGGGTACAACGTCGGCCGCCGCTTGGACCGTGCGTTTGTTGACGGCACGCGCCACGCGGCTCATCGGATTCGTCATCAGCCCAGTCGCAGTGTCAACCGCAGAGCCTACGGCGCGACCAAGCACCTTGCGCGCGCTCTTCACCACGCTGGGGTCCGCATCCGCGCCAACCGCGGCGCCGATGTCCTCAACTGCAAGACCGCGCACGTCATCGAACGCCACGGCGATCGAGTCGGCAAGCAGGCGCACGTCCGGCATTGCCTTGGCATCGGCCATCAGGCCGAAGTCGAGCGACTGGTCGTAACTTTGCACGGTGATGTTGAGCGCGAGCCCGTGCACCACCACCGACGTCGGATAGTTGGTGAGCATGCGCGCGCCCGCGAGATAAAGCGGCACGTTCGGTCCCGGCACATTGGAAATGGCAACGTTTGCAAGTTGCGGAATACGATCGGCGACCTTGGCCTTGCCGTACAGCTTGGTCGCGGCCTCCATCAGCCACGGCAGCCCGACCGAGGGAAAATCGGTGGGCAGAACACTCTTGACGCTGCCCATCGCCGCCTTCATCGCCGCGGTCGCCTGCTTGATGTGCTGCAGGCGTTTGGCAGGATCAGCGATGTGCGTGCCAAGGCTAACAACACTCACAGAAGCCTGGTTATCCGAGGTTGTGTCGCCGGCCTGCCGCAACGACACCGGCACGGCGGCGATCAGCGACTTGCGCGGCAGCGCGTGATGACGGGCCAGATAACGGCGCAGCGCGGTACTGCAAAGCAAAAGCACCATGTCGTTGAGCGTTGCTTCCTGCGACTTGCCAATCGCGCGCAACTCGTTCAGCGGCACGCCCACCGCAGCGAAAGCGCGCCCGTCGCTCACCGTCACGTTGAGCGGGGTGCGCGGCGCAAGTGCGAAGTTGCTCACGCCTTTCTTGCCGGTTACGAGTTGCGACCGAGCGGCCGCCTGCTTGGCCGCCTTGGACAAGGTGCCGACGGTCGTCGGTAACGTGCGCAAGAGCTGGCTCAGCTGTTGCACCTGATTGGCAACCGCGCCGGAGAGCATCTCGGCCAGGCCGAGGCGATATCTCTTTGGCCGCGCCGACGGTTTGACATCGATCTCGCGCGGTTTTTCCGTCACGTCGAGCAGAACACTTGCCAATGCGACCGCGGCCTGCCCATCGACGGCCGCGTGATGCAACTGCGTGTACATGGCGACCCGCTTGCGCCCGTCCTCGGACGGCGCCAGACCTTCGAATACATGGAACTTCCAGAGCGGCTTGCTGCGATCGAGCAGCACGGCGTGCAGTTTGCCGACCATCTGCTCGAGTTCTTTCAACTGACTGCCCTTGGGCAAGCGGATCTCGACGATGTGCTCGTCCAGATCCGCCTCGGCGTCGACCCAGGCCGGGTTGGCGAGCTTGAGCGGCATCCACCACAGCCGGCGCCGCAGCGCCGGCATCATCGGCAGGCGCTTGGCAACGTGGCGCCGCAGATCGCGCACGAACTTGCCTTTGTAGCCGGCGGGCAGTTCGAACAAATGCAAAGCGCCGACGTGCATCGGCATCTCGGGGGTCTCGAGGTAAAGGAACGACGCATCGAGCCCGGATAACTGCTTCATCACCACCTCCCCGCGTGCGCCGCGTTCAGCGCCCGTGATTCTGCGGGCATCCCGCTTGTAATGCCCGCTTCTCATAGTGATTGTGCGGCCGAAACGGCATCGACGGTTTATCCCCAAAGCAAGACAAGCCAACCTGCACTAACATCACCGTCACACTGCCCGTTCGACGCCGTCGAGGAACCCATGCGCAACGCCACCGAACTCATGGTCCAGTACGCGGCCTACCACCGCGACCGTCGCAATATCACGACCCACTACATCGGCATCCCGTTGATCGTGTTCGCGATCGGCGTTTTGCTCGCCCGGCCGGGTTTCGAGGTAAACAACCTTGCGCTCACCCCGGCCTGGGTAGTCTGGGCCGCGTCATCGATCTGGTATGTAACCCGCGGCAACTTCGTGCTCGGCGTCGCCGTCAGTGCGTTAAATGGCGCCATCATCTTCCTGGCGCAGTGGTTCGCCGGCGGCAGCATCCCGAGCTGGCTTGCGTGGGGCATCAGTACGTTCCTGTTCGGCTGGGTGCTGCAGTTCATCGGCCACTATTACGAAGGCCGCAAGCCTGCATTCGTCGACGACTTGATCGGCCTGCTC
>DASQAE010000564.1:0-2222 GCA_035635915.1 Burkholderiaceae bacterium
GTTCCGCTCCAATCGATTTCGCCACGCCCGCGCTGCTTCAGATGTGCGTTCGCTTGCGAAAAATGGCGACAACCCAGGAACGGCACCGGCGGACGACGCGCCGATAACGGCGAAGGATGATTCGCGCACAACACGATGTGATCGTTGCCTGCGCGCGCAATCATCGTCGCCTTTGCCTGCGCATGGGCGCCCCATAGCAGGAACACCTTGGGCGCAGCATCAAACGCAAGCGCCTGGACCAGCGCGTCGGTAAATACCTCCCAGCCCTTGCCCGCATGGCTTGCCGGCCGACCATCTTCGACCGTCATGACCGTATTCAGCAGCAGCACGCCCTGCCGTGCCCAGCGCTCGAGATTCCCGGACGATGGCGGCGCATCGCCGACATCGGCCTGCAACTCGAGGAACATGTTGCGCAGGCTTGGCGGCAGCCGGACGCCATCGGGAACCGAGAAGGCAAGTCCATGCGCCTGCCCGGCGCCGTGATAAGGATCCTGCCCGAGCAACACCACGCGCACCGATTCGAACGGCGTCAACAACAACGCTCGCAACGGAGACGGCGGATAGATGAGTGCACCCTCACGCTCACGCCGGCCGATGAACTCGAGCAACGACTGTCCTGTGAGCGAGGCGAGAAACGCAGCACCCAGCGCATGCCAAGCGCCGGGCAAATCGTCCAGTTGCGCGCGCAGCCGAATCTGCAGTGAGCCGGAATTCGTCACGGTGGCCCGATGTGTGTAGAGAAAGAGCCTAACAAGCACGACGAGAGACAGCCATGCGGTAACCTTGGTCGTCCGCGACTTCACCTCCTGCGCCCATGTCCGTCGCCCTCAACGCAGAACAAGCCACCGACCGTAATGCGTCGGTGTCACTGCTGCTCAACGCAGGTCATGCGCTGGATCACCTTGTGCTCCTGATCTTCGCCGCCGCGATTGGCGCGATTGCCGCCGACTTCGGATTTGCGCGTTGGGAGGATCTGATGCCCTACACGGCGGGGGCGTTCTTCGCGTTCGGCCTCGGTTCGTTGCCGGCGGGGCGCCTCGGCGATACGTGGGGCAGGCGTTCGATGATGCTGGTGTTCTTCTTCGGTATTGGCGCCGCCCTGCTGCTGGTGGCGCTGACACAAGACGCGGTGCAGATGGCAGTGGCGTTGACGTTGGTCGGTGTCTTCGCTGCGATCTATCACCCCGTTGGGATTCCGATGCTGGTGCAGGGATCGGCGCGACCTGGACGGACGATCGGCATCAACGGATTGGCGGGAAATCTTGGCATCGCGCTCGCCGCCCTGCTGACCGGATTGCTGGTCAAGTACGCGGGCTGGCGTGCCGCGTTCGTTGCGCCTGCGCTGCTGGCGTTTGTCCTCGGCTTTTTCTTTGCCCGTGTTGCACCGGAGGAGAGTGCACCGCCGGCGCGGCGTGCCCCGGCCAAAGGTGAGCTGCCACCGCGCGTTGTTGCACGAGCCTTTGCCGTGATCACGATCGCCGCCACCAGCGCCAGTCTGATCTTCAACTTCACCACCAATGGCAACGGCGAGATGCTGCGCGAGCGGATGCAAGCCATCATCGCCGATCCCGCGGCGCTTGGATTGCTGCTGGCAGTCGCCTACACGATCGCATCATTCGCGCAACTGATCGTCGGCCACCTGATCGACCGCTTTTCGATCAAACGATTGATGCTGCTCATCGTCGCCATGCAGATTCCACTTTTCGCCGGAGCCGCGTACGCGCAGGGATGGATGTTCTTCCTGCTGGCCATTCTGTTCATGGCATTCGTTTTTGGTGCGATTCCGTTTACCGATGCGTTGATCGTGCGTTATGTCGACGATCGCATGCGCTCGCGCGCCGCCGGGATGCGGCTTGCGATTCCATTCAGCATCAGTTCGGTTGCGGTGTACCTTCTCGGACCGCTGGTGAAGTCGTCCGGTTTTGGCTTCCTGCTGCTGTCGATGGCAGTGATCGCCGCTGCGACACTCTGTGCCGCAGCCTGGCTGCCTAAGATTCCAAAGCACTAGCGAACAGACGCGCCAGTTCGGCGCCTGGATCGGGCGCGCGCATGAACGCTTCGCCGACGAGAAAAGCGTTCACACCAGCCGCACGCATGGCGTGCACATCATCGGGCGCGAGGATGCCGCTTTCGGTGATGACGACTCGATCGCTGCCAACGCGGCCGAGCAGATCGAGTGTGGTGCGCAACGACACCTCGAACGTGCGCAGGTTGCGATTGTT
>DASQAE010000565.1:0-4421 GCA_035635915.1 Burkholderiaceae bacterium
GTGACCCGCGATCCACCCTGGCAGCATGCCCGAATAGACCTGGCGCGGAAACGGCGACACCAGCGTGATGTCCACATCCGCCACCGGTTTGCGCGCAAATGACTCGAGCACGCCAAGGTGCGCGTGTCCGGCTCCTGCCAACAACAAGCGTTGCTTCAAACGCGCGCCTTCACTCGCCGATCACGATGTCGCCGATGAAGGCGAGCGAACGAGCGCCGGTGTTGTCGCCATCGGCGGAAATCGCGATCGCCGCGATATGTGGTGCGGGTCCACTGGCGGCTTCGGCGGGGAACGCGCGCGCGAAGTCGCTGCGCAAGTCGCGCCGTTCGTCTTCCCAGTCGGTTGCAGGTCCGCGCCGAAGTACCGCCATCATCACGCGCGCCGTGTAGGCGTTCACGAGCCACGTGCCGGGAGAAACGTGCGCGTCCCAGACGTAGCAGATGGTCGCGGCCGGCAGGTCGGGATCGAACAATGCGCGGCCCATTATCACCGCCATCCGGTCCATGGCCTTCAAGCGCGACAACGGCAGATCGAACAGCACACATAAACGTGCCGGCAGATCGTCGCCTTCTTTGCGCGTGATGTCGGTTTGCGCACTCAGGACGTCGACGCGCCAGCGCCAACTCAACGTTGGCGCGGCTGCGAGGTCCGCATCGACCCGGTGCAGAAGGTTGGCGTACGAACCGTTGGCCTCCACTTGCAGCACCCTCGACCCATCACGGTCGACGATCGAAAAGCTGGTGTGGCGCGCAATCTTCGGCAAAGTGACAAGCCGCCAGGGAGCGGGTGGCGCGCCCGGCGGCGCGCCCGAAAACGGTGCCAGCACGACCGGCGCCGCTGTAGCCGCACCCGTGACCAGCGCGGCGATCAGCATCAGGGCTCGATCCAGCCGGCGGCGCGTGCGCGCGCAAGGTCTTCCGGCGTGTCGAGGTCCGGCAGCGGAGCGAGGTAGGCCGCACGCAGGTGCGCGGCTTCTATGCGTGCGCGCGTCGCCTGCATCACGGTTGGTCCACCCCATTGAATGTCCTCGAACAACTTCGGCTGCGGCGTCTTGAGCGCAATCAACACATATCCGCCGTCTTCGGCGGGGATGACGACCACATCGTTGCGGTCGAGCTCATCGAAGGCCTGTTGCAAGTGCGCGGTGGTCAAGGCCGGGCAATCAGTACCGATCAACACGCACGCATGGGCGCGAGCCAGTGTAACGACGAACGCATGAGCCATTCTTATGCCAAGGTCCGCGCCTTCCTGCAACGCCCATGTTTGCCCGCGCGCAGGCACGTAGCTGGTCGGGTCGCCCGCGAGCCAGAGGCAGACCTCGACTTCACCGAGCGCCTGCGCTTTCACCAGCGCGGTGTCGATCAAGCGCCGTTGCAGATCCGCGGCGGCGACGGCGCCGATAGCCGGAATCAGGCGCGTTTTGACTGCGCCGGCCTGCGGCACCTTCGCGAACACGGCGACGGCACGGGCGCAACGGTCGGCAGCGGCGTTCATCGATCGATGCACCGCGCTTCAGCGCGAATGGCGATACCGCCGCGCCAGTTCGGCGGGATCGGCGCCGAAATAGAACGCCCAGCGCAACTGCCACATCAGCACGATGGTGCGCCACACGCCGTTGCGCTCCCAGCGCCGACCCGACGTGCGCACCCGCTCAGGCAACGCGAGTGGCCGTGAAAGGCGTTTGGCGCGCGCGCAAAACTCGACATCTTCCATCAACGCAATCGGCGCGAAGCCTTCGAGCGCCACAAAACTCGAGCGTTCGACAAACAGCGCCTGATCGCCGGTGGCGATTCCGCTCAGGCGCGACCGCAGGTTCATCATCGCGCTCACCAGGCGCAGCCAGCGCGAGCGCCCATCGATCAGAACATCGAACCGGCCCCAGACACGATCCGAATTGGCCAGCGCGCGCAGCACGATGCGGTCGGCGTCTTCGGGCAGGAAAGTATCAGCGTGGAGAAACAGCAGGACGTCCGCGGTGAGTGCCTCGGGGGCACGAGCGCCCGCGTTCATCTGCAGCGCGCGGCCCCGTGGGGCGGCGATGACACGATCCGCAAACGTCGCGGCGCGCGCGACCGTGTTATCGGCGCTGCCGCCGTCGGCAACGATCACACTGACTCCGCGGCGGCGCAGTGGCGCGAGAGCAAGCAACGTCGGTTCGATCGTTGCGGCTTCGTTCAAGGTCGGAATGACGATCGCGAGCCGCATCATCCAGGCACGCGCCAGCGTGTTGCCATTTCACTTGACGTCGTTGAGCGACCAGTCGTATTCGAGGAAGGTGATCGACGCCTTCTTCTCGCGCAGCACGGTGCGATCGTCGGGGGCATCAGCCAGTTGGTCCGCATAACGTGCAGCCACGTCGGCGACGCTTGCAAAACCCTTGTTGCCCTGCGCGAAGTCTTTACCGTACCAGTCAAAGATGTGCGAGATCTCGACCGCATGGGTCTTCGCGTTGTAGCGGTTGCGCGAGCGGTCGGACATGAAGCGCTTGAACAGATCGTCGAGCTGGGGGTCGAGCTTCTCGGCGGTGAAGGCGTGCGTTCCCAGCATCGGGCAGCCGATCGACGCGCAGTTGACCGCCACATGCACGCGCGGATCATCGAAGGCGCCCGGGACGCGCAGCGTGTCGTGTTCGATCCCGTCCAGGTTCTGCGCCTTGCCGAGCAGGGTGAAGAACTTGTCCTTCCACGGATTGCCGATGTAGTTACCAAAGTCGCGGATGGACTTGAGGTTGGGATAACGCGTGAGGATCTTTTCGATCATGAAAGCGTTGTAGGCATTGGCAAGAAACGCGAACTTCTGCGCCTTGTTCCAGCCGGCGTACTCCTCTGCGCTCACAGCGGATAACGACTTGAGGTAGGCCTGCAACGTGTTGCGGTCCTGGACAAAACCCTGGTAGTCGACCTGCGATGCATTGCCGTTGCTGATCGGCCGCACGTGTTTGCCCAGCAGCGTTTCCCATGCCGCGTGCGAGTGATCGAAGCCTTGCGCCGCGACCAACACGGGCGCGCCGGCCAAAAACAAAGCGGCCAGCATTCTCTTCAACATCGAAAGCTCCTCTTGGCGTGGCAGCGACTAGTGCGCTTCGGGCGCATAGGCCTTCTGCTTGTTGCTCAGAAGTGCACCCGATTGGCCGAGCACGTGCGCAAGACCGTATTCGCCGCGCATCCAACCCTGGAACGCCGTCAGAAATGCCCACTGGCCTTGCGTGACCGTCGACCGTTTCCAGTTGCCGGCGGCATATTTGTTCGCTTCGGCCAATGTCGGATACGTGTGGATGGTACCCAGTATCTTGTTCAGCCCGAGCCCGTGTTTCATCGCCAGCACATATTCGACCAGCAGGTCACCCGCGTGTTCGCCCGCGATCGTGGCCCCGAGGATCTCGTCCGTGCCCGGTTTGGTCAACACCTTGACCAGGCCGTGCGCTTCTTCGTCCGCGATCGCACGATCCAGATCGTCGAGGCCGTATGCGGTAACCGTCACTGGAATGTTGCGCTCCTTGGCCTCCTGTTCGTTCAGGCCGACCCGTGCCACCTCCGGATCCGTGAACGTGGCCCAGGGAATCACCCGGTAGTCGGCCTTGAAGCGCTTGAAGCGGCCGAACAGAGCATTCACCGCCGCATACCAGGCCTGGTGCGAAGCCGTGTGGGTGAATTGAAATGGACCGGCAACGTCGCCGCAGGCGTAGATATTCGGATAAAGCGTCTGCAGGTATTCATTGGTCTCGACCGTCTTCGCCTTGGTGACTCCGATGCCGAGATCTTCCAGTCCATAACCTGCGGTGTTGGCAATACGACCTACGGCGACCAGCAACTGGTCGAACGCGATGCGCACGTCCACGCCGTTGTGCTCGGCGACCAGGATCTTTTCGCCGCTTTCGACGCCGAAACGTTTCGCCTTGTGATTGACCAGCACCCGAATGCCTTCAGCCTCGAAGCGCTCTTGCACCAGTGCCGAGAATTCCGGATCCTCGCGGATCAGGATCCGCGGCAGCATCTCGACCTGTGTCACCTGAGCGCCCAAGCGCGCGAACGCCTGCGTCAACTCCGAGCCGATCGGTCCGCCGCCAAGCACCACGACGCGCTTGGGAAGTTCGCGCAGGTTCCACACCGTGTCCGACGTCAGGTAGCCGACGTCCTCGATTCCCTGGATGGGCGGCACAAACGGGCGCGCGCCCGCCGCGATCACGATGGCCTTCGTCGAGAGCGTGCGTTTGCCCATCGGTCCGTCAACGTCGACCGTCCATGGGGAGGTGATACGAGCCGAGCCCTTCAGGCACTCGACGCCCAGCGCCGAATAACGCGCGACCGAGTCATGCGGCTCGACGGTCTTGATCACGCGCGCAACGCGGTCCATCACGTCGGCGAAATCGAACTGCGCGCTGGCTTCGCGGACGCCGAACTCCTTGCTGCGAGCGATGTGCG
>DASQAE010000566.1:0-5269 GCA_035635915.1 Burkholderiaceae bacterium
CCATCGCAACGCCTACTTCTGTCGAGGTGCGGTAGTGCACGCCACTTCTCCGGCGTGGAACGGCCGGGGCGATAGCCCCGGGTAGGCTGCTGCTCAACGACTGGCGACCACCAGCTTCCGCAACATCTAGTCCGCCCGCTCTACACCGCGACCCGTCCACCATCGACTGCAAGCGTCGTCCCGTTGACGAAACTCGCGCCCTCGGAAGCCAGGAAGACGGCGGCCGCGGCGACTTCTTCAGGTTTTCCTACGCGACCGGCGGGCAAGGTCTTGGCGAGCTGATCGAGCGCATCGCCCATGCCCGAAGTACCCGGCGTGCGCACGGGACCCGGCGCGATCGAGTTCGCCGTCACACCGCCCGGACCGAATTCAGCCGCCCATGCTTGCGTCAGCAATTGCAGCGCTGCTTTCGACGATCCATACACCGCCGCGCCGGGCGTGCCGACGTACGCAACCATCGTGGTGACGTTGATGATGCGACCCCATCCGCGCCTGACCATCGCGGGCGCAAGGCGCGCTGTCAGCAACAGGGGCGCTTTGACGTTCGTGTCGAACATCGCGTCGAATGCAGCTTCGGTGGCCTCGGACGTCGGGCCGAATGAGAAGACGCCGGCGTTGTTGATGAGGATGTCGACGCCGCCCAGGATCTTCTCGGCCTGCACCGCGAGATTCGCAACCGAGGCCGCGGACGAAAGATCCGCCACGACAAAATCGGCCTTGCCGTGCGCGGTGCGTATCGCCGCGACGACTTCTTCGCCGCGGCGTGCGTCGCGTCCGGTCACGAGAACATGCGCGCCCTGCGACGCCAGCGCTTCGGCCATGGCGCGGCCGATGCCTGAGGTGGCGCCCGTGATGAGCGCCCTGCGAGTGGTGGCTGTCACTTGTTTTCTCCAAAGCGAAAGTGCAGCCAAGATAGGTGCGCTTGCCGTTGACGATAAGAGGGTCGATCGCAATACTCAGGATGACTCGCAGTCATCATTGAAGAAGGCGCATGGACAATCTCAGCGGAATCCTGGCGTTCGTCCGTGCCGCCGAGGCGCGCAACTTCACGAAAGCGGCCCGGCAGCTCGGCATGACGCCGTCGGGCGTGAGCAAGGCGATCTCGCGCCTCGAGAATCAGTTCAAGGTGCGGCTGCTGCACCGGACTTCGCGCAGCGTGACCATGACGCCCGAAGGCGCAGGGTTCTACGAGCGCTGCCGCACGATCATCGCGGACCTGGAGGACGCAGAACTGCTGCTAAGCCAGGCGCGCGGCGAGCCGCACGGTGTGTTGCGGATCACGTTGCCGCTCTCGATCGGCCGCCTGCACCTCGCACGCGTATTGCCCGAGTTCGTGCAGCGTTATCCGGAGCTCAAGGTGGAAGCGGTCTTCACCGATCGCCTGGTCGACCTGATCGAGGAAGGCTTCGACGTCGCCGTGCGCTTGGGCAAACCACCGGACTCGCGCGTGGTCGCGCGCCAGATCGCGACAGGAACTGTGACCACGTGCGCGTCACCCGCGTACTTGAAGCGGCACGGCACGCCGCGCACTCCGGAGGATCTCGCGCAGCACAACTGCGTGCGGTTTGCCGTGCCGAGCACGGGGCGAACGGCAGACTGGAGGTTTCAGCGAGACGGAAAACGCTTCAGCGTTGCCGTCTCCGGCAATCTCGTGCTCGACCATGCCGAGGCGCTGGTTGAAGCTGCGTTGGCCGGTACGGCGCTGATCCAGGTTTCAAGTTATGTCACCGCGGCGCCGATTCGGCGTGGTGCGTTGAAGGCGGTGTTGACGCGCTTTCAAGTCGACGGTCCGGCGGTCTGGGCGATGTATCCGCAGAATCGTCATCTCACGCCACGCGTGCGGGCGCTGGTTGACTTCCTTGTGCAATGGGGGCAGCAGAATCGGTTTTAGGACGCCTCGTGCCCCAGCCGCCCCCACCCTGACCCTCCCCCGCACGCGGGGGAGGGGACATCATCCGGCGATCGCGCTTTCGATCTCTGCGAACGTGCGTGCGATGTCGTGTGTTTGCCCCGGCGCGATCCCGAGCTGGCGCGCAATCTGCGTCAGCGAAAAGATGCCGCACACCGTCGTCGCGCCGGCGCCTTCACCTTCGGCCACCTCGACTGCCAGCGCGTGCTGCCGTCCGGCGAGCTGCAGTGTCGCAACGATGTCGCCGACGCGGGCGCGCGCTATCTCGTGCAGATCGAGCACTTCGATCTGATCGGCAGGCGTCATGATGTCGCGCACGACGAGCTCGTTGCGGCGAATTCCGCGTTCCTGCGCGAGCTTTAACGGCCGCTCTCCGAGGATGTCCGTCGCGGTGATGATTCCCAGCACGTGATGCACGTCGTCGTCGACGACGAACAGCGCGCGCACGCGCTTTTCGATCATCGCCTGGTTGGCCGTGTCGATCGGGGCGTCGAAACCGATCGTCACAGCGCTGACACGGCGCAGATCGGTCATGACTTCGGTCGCGGGGGAGTCGACCTGGACCGGCGCGGTCGCTCTCGAAGACGGAAGTGCGTATCGGACGCCCGGCCTTGCCAGGAAACGCCGCAACGACGCGTAGCCCCCGGTAAGCGGCTTGCCTGGTTGTACCGCGAGCTTCTCCCGATCCTCCTGGCTCGCCTGGAAGAACATGAGCTGCAGAAAGTGATCCCTGCGACCAGGAGACGCCGCTGTCGACGAATCGGGCGTCGGAATCTGTGGATTGCGTTTAGACCGCTCAGCCATGTACATCTCCGTGAAAGCGCGGCAAGCCGCTGCCGTACGGTCATTCTAGTTAAAGGTCGCTTCGAGCACTTCACCGAGCGTCGGGTAGTCGGCGCCGCTCCTACTTGGCTAATTCTTTATAGAGCGCGTCAAAGTCACGCAGGCTTTCGGCAAACGCCTTGCGCACCTGCGGCCGAGCTTTGCTCGAGTGCTTCTTCCCCAGATAGTCGCGCAAGGCTTCATCTAGCAAGGCTTGCAGTTGACGACCCTCGTCGCGCGCGATCTTGCGCATCTCCGCAAGCAACTTTGCGTCGGCCTTGGAAGAGAATTTCACCCGAGTTGCTCCCATCACCGCACCGTCAATGCCGTGTCTTGATAGTCATGATGCGTCGAAGCGAGCTGAGGCTGTACAGGGCGTCGAACGTGGGGGACCGGAGGGCGAGTTCGTTCCCGAGTCGCCCCCCACCCTAACCCTCCCCCGCAAGCGGGGGAGGGAACGACAACTCCCTTCGGCTTCGCAGGGGAATGATCATTCACCACACCTCCGCTCTCTCCGCCGCGCAGCCTCAGCGCACAGGGCGTGGCTCTACCATCGGGAATCCGGGCGTGAAGGTTTCGAGCATGCCCAGCAACTCGCTCAGCTTCTCGCGTTTGCCTGTGACCGTGATTGCTCCCGACTGCAGTGCCGCTGGAAACGTCGTTTTTTGCATCGAGATGTCGTCCAGCGTGGCGCGCGTCAGTGTGAGCGTTGCGTCGGCATTGGCGGCCTGGGCATCGGCCACATAGGTAAGCGCGCTGTTCTCCAGGTTGAGCACGTAGCTCTGCTGCGTGTCAGTGAACTTCCAGTTCAGCACGATGGTCTTGCCCAGCGCCTTGTCGCCGTTCAGGCGCACGCCAAGGTAGTCGAAGAACATGTCCAGCGTCAGCGCACGGGCCACATCAGACGAGGCCGTGCCGAGCGAAGGCAGTTTGGGCACGCCGTTGCGCAACTCCCAGGCGCCCTGAAGGAAGGCGTTGCGAGCCGTTGCGGACTCCATCTGGTAACCCAGCTGCTCGTACGCGTCGGCCGCCAGGGCGCGCGCGTCCTGGTTCACGGGGTCGGCGAAAACGAGCTGCGATGTCACTTGGGCCACCCAGCGGTACTCGCCCTTGGCGAAGTCGTCGCGGGCGCGCCTGAGCACCGCGTCCGCGCCGCCCATGTACTCCACCGCTTTCTTCGCGGCCGGCACCGGTGGCAGCGCCTCGAGGTTGGCCGGATTGCCATCGTAGTAGCCGAGGTAGCGCTGGTAGATAGCCCTGACGTTGTGCTTCAACTGCCCGTAGAACGGGTGCGTCGACCAGTCCTGTGCCAGGCTGGGCGGCATCTTGATCGCGTCTGCGATCTCGGCGCCGACGTAACCCTGGTTCATCAGGCGCACCGTCTGATCGTGAATGAACTTGTAGGTGTCGCGCTGCTTCTTCAGGAAGTCCTGCACCCTCTCGCTGCCCCACACGGGCCAGTTGTGCTGGGCGATGACAACGTCGCTCCTTGCTCCGTAGCGTTGCAGGGCACCTCCGATGTACTTGGACCAGAACCGCGCATCGCGCACCAGCGCGCCGCGCATCGGCAGCAGGTTGTGCATGTTTTGAGTCGCAATCTCGGCCATGTTCAGCACCCGGAACTGCGGGTAGTACATGATCATTTCCGCCGGCGCTTCGGCACCCGGCGTCAGCTCGAACACGATGTCAACGCCGTCGATACGATGTGTCTCGACGGGCTTCTCGATGAGCTGGGTCGGCGCGATCAGGGTGACCGTACCGAATGGGGTCGTCTTGCCCAGTCCTGCGTCCACCTGACCCTTCTCGCCGCGCGCCAGCAGCGGGCCGAACTGGTATTGCGCGCGGCGCGACATCGCGTTGCCTGCAATCACGTTCTCGCCGACCGCTTCTTCCATGAAGCCGGCAGGCGCGATGACCTTCACGCTGCCGGCAGCCACGTCCTCGCCGCTGATGACGCCGCGAACGCCACCGAAATGATCGACGTGGCTGTGCGAATAGATCACTGCCACCACCGGTTTCCTCGGCCGGTGCTTGAAGTACAGATCCATGGCCGCCTTCGCGGTCTCTGTCGTGATCAATGGGTCGATCACGATCAGGCCCTTCTCGCCCTCGATGATGGTCATGTTCGACAGGTCGAGACCGCGCAGCTGGTACACGCGGTCGGTGACCTTGAACAGTCCGTTGGCCATGTTGACGCGAGCATGGCGCCACAGCGCCGGATTCACCGTGTCCGGTGCCTCCTCCTTGCCGAGAAACTCGTAGCCCTTCAGCGACCACACCGGGCGGCCGCTAGCGCCCACGATGACCTGGTCACCCAGCGCCTCGATGAGGCCGCGGCGCGCGTCTTCAAACGATTGTTTGTCGCTCATCGGCAATTCCGCAAGCACGGCGCGGTTGACCGTGCGCGTCGTCTCGGTGGCGTCTTTGGGCGCAATGGCCTGCGGCTGGGCAAAGGCTGTGCTCGCCGCCAGGGCGAACAAGGAAGGGAGCAATCGGGTGAATGGGTTCATTGTTGTCTCCGCCGTCGTGTTGTTAGTG